>JAYUMO010000303.1:0-1764 GCA_043762555.1 Gemmatimonadaceae bacterium
TGGAAGCGCGGCGTGGAGCAACGAATGTGCTCAGCCGGCTTGCGGCACCGCCGCCCGCTCCCGCATCGCCGTGCGCAGCAATCCGGCCGCGGTGTATACGACCACCACGATCACCAGCCACCGCACGACGTCGATCGGCATGCTCTTCACGATGTACACGGCGACGAGCACCGCGGGGATCCCTCCGAGCAGCATGCCGATCGAGGCCCTAAGGTCGTAGCGCCTCGCGCGGATGAAACGCGCGCTCGCCACCGGCATGAGGAAGGCGCAGGAGCCCATCATGATCGGGAAGGCGGTGAGCGGGCTCATGCCGAGCAGGCTCACGAGGATCATGCACGGCCCGTAGAGCCCGATGCCGAGCGTCATCAGTGCGCCGAGGAACATGTTCACCACCACGCCGACGATCAGCTTGGTGCCGCCGAGCGCGAGCAGGTCGCCGCCGCCGGGCACGAGCTTCAGCTGCGTGAGTAACATGAGCGTCGCCGCCGCGAGGAGCGTGAGCCCCATCCCCACCTGGATGGTGCGGCGCGGCCAGCTCGACACGACGCCGGCGCCGAGCCAGGCCCCGGCGATCGCCGCCCCGATCATCAGGATGAGCGTGCGCGCCTCCACCGGCACCACCTTGGTGAAGATCACCGCCTGGGTGACCGTCGGGAGCACGTAGCCCACATTCAGCGTGCCCGGGATCAGCTCGTCCTTCACGAGCTTGAAGTTCCGGAAGATCGCCGTCGTCGTCGCGAAGGACCCGATCCCGAACGTATCGAAGAAATTCGCGACAAAGCTGGCGCCGAGAACCGCCGGAGTGGGCGCGAGGGGCGCGTCGCCGGCCAACTTGCGCTCGGCACGAAGGCCGATGGCCAACCGGAGTAGGTAGAAGATCGTGAAAGCGGCGAGGCCGAACAACAACAGATCTTTGGCGTCGAAGGGCATCGGTTACCGGGGCGAAGGGGAGATAGAACGGGCGACAGTAGCTATAAGGGTGTAGAGGATGTCAGGATGCTAGGATGTAGAAGGCGCGGCTAGTAGTTGCTGGTCGCCGGACGGGCGCCGGAGGGTCCGACATTGGACCGCTGATCGGCGTTACTGCTACGCTGTCGGGCCGCACGGTGATCGACAGGGCGCACTCGGGGCTGCGAATTTTAGTGTGCAGTAGCGCACGCCTAATCGTGGTTACGGTCGCCGTTATGAGACACTACCAATTGGACGACGATCCAGCCCAGCGCAAAGGCGCGCGGGAAGCCGAAAGCCACAGTCGCCTCTCCGGGCGCCCCGCGCCATATTCCCCGAATGTCGCGCACGACTCGCCTCCTGCTCGCCGCAACTCTGGCGCTCGCTACGCCCGCGACCCCGGTGCAGTCTCAGGAAATGCCGCCGCCCCCCAAACTCGCGCGCGACGCCGACCCCCACGACTGGGAAGCCTACTTCGAATACGGCGTCACCCAACTGCGCCGCTCCGCGAGTAAGGCTGATGCCGCATTCTATTGGGCGAACCGCATGGACCCCACTCGCGCCGAGCCGATCTATGGCCGCTGGGTGGCCTTCTGGATGCTCGACATCAGCGAGTGGCCGGACTACCTCGAGGGGAACAAACGCGTCCTCGCGGATCCGAAGGTGATCGCCAGCGACTCGGTCCGATATCGGGCCTACGCGCGGAATCCGTTCGTCAATCAGGCGCTGCTCCTGCTCCTCTTCGAGCAGCTGCGCGGCGGACTGTCGGGGGGCGGGGTCACGCACGGCTGGATCAGTTACGCCAACCGCAACTAC
>JAYUMO010000304.1:0-3318 GCA_043762555.1 Gemmatimonadaceae bacterium
GCGCCGGAAAGCGCGCCGTCCTCAAGATCGCGAACGCGCTCGAGGACCCGGCGATGCTCGACGCGCAGCAGCGCGCGATGGAGCACGCGGCGCGTGCGCGCGTTGCCTGCCCTCGCGTGATCGCAACACGCGCGGGCGCGACGATGGCCGAGGTGGCGGCGCTCAACGGCCGCGTTCACAAACTCTGGGCGGTTACCTTCCTGCCAGGCGTGCCGCTCGGCACGCTCCGCCACCGGCCGCCGGCGCTCCTCGAGGAGCTCGGCCGCCGCGTCGGCGCACTCTCGCACGCGATGCGCGACTTCGAGCACCCGGCCATCCATCGCGACTTCCACTGGGATCTCGCGCAGGGGCGACGCGTCATCGCCGAGTACCGCCCCCTCTATGACGTGGCCGGCGACCCGTCGCTCGGCGCCGTCATCGACACACTCGTCGCACGCTTCGACCGCCACGTCGAGCCGCTGCTCCCGCAGCTCCGTCGCGGCGCGGTGCATAACGATCTCAACGACTACAACGTGCTGGTGGACCCCGGCGATCCGGCGGTCGCGCGCGCGCCGCGGATCACCGGCTTCGTGGACTTCGGCGACATGGTGCACAGCTACACCGTGAGCGATCTCGCGGTCGCCGCCGCGTACATCGCGCTCGGCGCCGACGACCCGCTCGCGGCCGCGGCCCACCTGGTGCGCGGCTACCACGAGAAATTCCCATTGGACGAGCTCGAGCTGCGCTCGCTCTTCGGACTCATCGCGCTCCGGATCTGCGCGAGCGCGTGTGTGGCCGCGCATCAGCGCCGCGAGCGGCCGGACAATGCGTATCTCGACATCAGCCAGGCGGCCGTCGCCCGCGCGCTCCCCGCGATCGCCCGCATCCCCTTCGGCCTGGCCGAGGCGGCGTTCCGCGAGGCGTGCGGGCTCGATCCGGTGGCCACGAGCGCGCAGGTCACCACGTGGCTCGGCGCGCGTACCCGCGAGTTCGCCGCGGTGCTCGATGTCGACCCGCGCACCGAGCCCTGCCTCGTGTTGGACCTGAGCGTCGGAAGCCCGCTCATCGGCGGCGACGAGCACGAGAACGTCGAGCCGGCGCTCACGCGCCGCCTCTTCGGCGCGATGCGCGCCGCCAACGTGTGGCTCGGCGTCGGCCGCTACGACGAGCCGCGGCTCATCTATACCGCGCCCGCGTTCGCGCCGGGCGCCGGGGATGGCGAAGAGCGCCGCACGATCCACATCGGGCTCGATCTCTTCGCCGAAGCGGGGACGCCGGTGTACGCGCCGCTCGCCGGCACCGTGCACGCCTTCGCCGACAATCGCGCGCCGCAGGACTATGGGACCGTGATCGTCCTCCGGCACGCGCCCAACGATGACTCGAAGATCACTTTCTTCTCCCTCTACGGGCACTTGAGCCGGTCGTCGCTCCACGGATTGCGCGTGGGCGCGCCGGTGGAGCGCGGCCAGCGCATTGCGACGCTCGGCGAGCCGGCGGAGAACGGCGGGTGGACGCCGCATCTGCACCTCCAGCTCATCACCGACCTGCTGGAGCTGCATACGGAATTCCCCGGCGTCGCGCGCGCGCGCCAGCGGGCGGTCTGGCGCAGCCTTTCCCCGGATCCGAATCTGCTGGTCGGCATCCCCGCCGCGCGCTTCCCCGCTCCGCCGCCGAACAAGGCCGAACATCTCGCGGAGCGGGCGCGGCGGGTCGGACGCAATCTGAGCATCGCGTACGAGGAGCCGGTGCGGCTCGCACGCGGCTGGTGTCAGTATCTGTACGACGATGAGGGACGCCGCTACCTCGACGCGTACAACAACGTGCCCCACGTAGGGCATGCGCACCCCCGCGTCGTGCGCGCGGCGAAGGAGCAGATGGCGACGCTCAACACCAATACACGCTACCTCAGCGACCTCCTGAATGAATACACGGCGCGGCTCACGGCCACGCTGCCCGAGCCGCTCTCGGTGTGTTACCTGCTCAATTCGGCGAGCGAGGCGAACGAGCTCGCGCTCCGGATAGCGCGCGCGCATACCGGCCGACGCGACATGATCGTGCTCGACGCCGCGTATCATGGCAACACCAGCACGATGATCGATCTCAGTCCGTACAAGCACGCGGGCCCGGGCGGCCGGGGCGCGCCGGACTGGGTGCACGTCGCGCCGTTGCCCGACGATTATCGCGGTGCGCACAAGCGGAGCGATCCCGACGCCGGAGCGAAGTACGCGGCGTCCGTGGAGCGGATCGTGCGCAGCCTCAACGGGGACGGTCGCGAGGTCGCGGGCTTCATGGCCGAGACCTGCCCGAGCGTGGGCGGGCAGATCATCCTGCCTCCGCGCTACCTCGCCGCCGTCTATCGTGCCGTGCGCGCCGCCGGCGGGCTCTGCATCGCCGACGAGGTGCAAACGGGCCTCGGCCGCATGGGTTCGCACTTCTGGGCCTTCGAAGCGCACGGCGTCGTCCCCGACATCGTCGTGATGGGGAAGCCGCTCGGGAACGGTCATCCAATGGCGGCGGTGGTGACGACGCCGGAGATCGCGGCTTCCTTCGACGATGGGATGGAGTTCTTCAGCACCTTCGGCGGCAACAACGTGTCGTGCGCCGTCGGGCTCGCCGTGCTCGATGTCCTGCGCGACGAGGGGCTGCAGGCGCACGCGCTGCGTGTGGGCGAGCGGTTGCTCACTGGGCTGCGTCCACTCGCGGAGCGCTACTCTATAGTCGGCGATGTGCGCGGCTCGGGATTGTTCCTGGGCGTTGAGCTCGTGAATGACAGGACCACGTTGGAACCCGCCGGTGCGGCGGCCGCGTTCGTGGCGAACCGCATGCGCGAGGTGGGGATCCTGCTCGGCACCGATGGCCCGCATCACAACGTGGTGAAGATCCGGCCGCCGATGCCCTTCACCGAATCGGACGCCGACCGGCTGGTGGGGGCCTTCGAGCGGATCCTGTCCGAGAGCTTCGCGTAACGATGAGGCACGGGGGATACCGGCCCCTCTTGACGCCCGACGCTCGCGCCATATACTAAACCACATGGTTAACTATCAAGCGGCGCTCGACCGCACCTTCGCGGCGCTCGCCGACCCCACCCGCCGCGCGATCCTCGCGCGGCTCGCCCGCGGCGAGACGGCGATCAGCGACCTCGCCCGCCCGTTCGCGATGTCGCTGCCCGCCGTCTCCAAGCACCTGCGCATCCTGGAGCGCTCCGGGCTTGCCACAATCCGGCGCGACGGACGGGTGCGACGATGCCGGCTCGCCGCCGCTCCCCTCCGCGGCGCGGCCGATTGGGTGGATCGCTACCGGCGATTCTGGGAGCGGCAACTCGACCAACTGGCCCGCCAC
>JAYUMO010000305.1:0-4107 GCA_043762555.1 Gemmatimonadaceae bacterium
CCCCGCCGCGGCGGAGCCGCCGAGCGACGGGCGCGCGCCGGCGCCGGAGGATCGAGCGACCGAGAGGATGGAGCTCCCCGGATCGCTCCTCCACGTGCCCTCGCTCGAGCACACGGGGCTGCATCGCGCGGCGATCGCCGAGCGGCCCGAGCCGCCGACGCCGGTCGACGCGATCGACCCGACGGTGGACCTCGTGCCGGAGCCGCTCCGCGCGCCCCCACGGCGGTCACCGCCGCGGGGCGCGCCCTTGCCGGCCGACGATGCCTTCGCGCATCTCGAGCACGCACGCTCCGCGCTCCGCGCCGGCGACGCGCAGGGCGCGGTGCAGGCCGCCGGTGCGGCGGTGGAGGCCAGCGGCGGCTCGGTGGAGGCGCGCATCGTGCTCGCGCGCGCCTTGTACAAGGCCGGCCGGGTGGACGACGCGCTCAACACGGTGCGCACCGCGTTGCGCACCGATGCCCTCAACCCGGCGCTCTACCTCCTGCTCGGGGCCTGCGCGGCCGCGAAGGGGGCGCTCGCGGACGCGGTGGCCGGTTGGGAGCGTTACGTGCGGCTCGCGCCCGACGCGGCCGACGTCTCGCGCGTCCGCGCGGTGGCGGAAGCCGCCGCGCGCCTGCGCGACGCGCTCCGGGAGCTCGGTGATGTCTGACGAGATCCGCCGCCTCAGCGACGAGCTCGCGCGCGACCCCTCGAGCCTCGTCTTCCTCCAGCTCGGCGAGGCGCTGCGCAAGGCGGGGCAGCTCCCGCTCGCGATGCGCGTCGCCACGCGCGGGCTCGAGCGGCACGCGCACAACGCCGACGCGCACGATCTGCTCGCGCGCATCGGCGTCGACCGCGGCGAGCTCGAGCAGGCCTTCGACGAATGGGACATGGTGCTCCGGCTCGCGCCGCATCACGTGGGGGCGCAGAAGGGGATGGGCTATGTCCTCTACAAGCAAGGGAAGCTCGAGGAGGCCGAGGCGCACCTGAGCGCGGCGGCCTCGGGCGACCGCACCGACGCGTCGATCTCGACCGCGCTGCGCATGGTGCGCCGCCTGCTGCGCTACGCGCGCATCGCCGGCGATGGCGCGAGCGAGCCCGGTCCCGCCGCGCTCGCCGCGGCGCAGCGCCGCGTGGAGGAGGAGGCGCGCTACCTGTTCGCCGACGTGCTGGGCGACGGCGAGCAGACGGCGCTCTTGCTCAACTCCGACGGGCTGGTGGCCGCCGGGGCGTACGTCACCGCCGAGGGCGTGGATGTCGCGCAGGAGGTGGGGGCGCAGCTCTCCGGCGTGCGCGACGAGGCACAGCGGGCGGTGCGGCACCTCGACCTCGGCGCGTGGAAGACCCTGCTCTACGAGACGGATGTGGCCGTGGTCGCGATCGCCCCCGCGATCGACGACTCGATGGTGCTCGTCGCCGCGTCGCGGACGATGCCGCTCGGCTTCGTGCGGCGCGTGCTCGACCGCTGCGTCCGCCGCGCGACGATGTGGCTCTCGGAGGTCGGATGAGCTCGCCCTTCGAGGACGTGCTCGCCGCGCTCATCCGCCAGCGCGGCGTGCTCGGCTGCCTCGTCGTGGGCGAGAGCGACGGCATCGTCGTGGACTCGAACGTGCAGGTCGGCGTGGCCGAGAACGTCGTGGCCGCGCTCGCGGCGTCGCTCTTCCGGCGCGCGCGGCTCTCGTCGCAGGCGGCCGGGCTCGGCCACATCACCTTCCTCCAGCTCGAAGCGGAAGGCGGGCACGTCTGCGCCGTCGGGCGCGAAGGGCTGGTGATCGTCACGCTCGCGGAGCCCCGCGCGCACATCGGGCTGATCCGCGGCGCCATGCTGGCCAGCGTCGAGACGCTCACGTGAAGACCCACGTCGCCGAACCCTGGGTGGAGGCGCCGCTCCAGCGCTTCGTCGATGACGCACGCGTGCTCTTCGCCCTGCTGCTGCACCCGAACGGCCAGGTGCTGGGGCAATTCGGCTTCACGCGCGCGGTGGACGTGATGGCCGCGTGCGCCCTGGCGGCCGGCATCCACGCGTCGGCGGGGCAGCTCGGGCGGGAGCTCGACGGGAAACCCTTCCGCGAGCTGTACCACGCCGGGCGCGAGCGACAGATCTTCATCGGCGAGGTGCTGACGGCGCGCGAGGGGTTCATCTTCCTCACCGCGTTCGGCGATGAGAGCTCGCTCGGGCTCGTGCGCGTGTTCTTCGCCCAGCTCTCGGGTGCGCTGGCGAAGGTCGTGCCGCCGCGCGTGGAGGGTCCGCCGATCCCGGCGGCGAGCTTGGAACGCGATCTCGCCCGCAGTCTCGCGGCGCTCTTCGGCCGTGCCTCCGCCCCCGGCGATGACGGGGATCCCGTGCCTGACCCTCGCTCCTGAGCGCCGCGTGTCCCTCGTCAACTACGCCACCCGCGAGATCACCTGCAAGATCGTCTACTACGGCCCCGGACGGTCGGGGAAGACGACGAACCTGCATTACATTTACGAGCAGGTGCCGCGCGACCGGAAGGGGAAGATGGTCTCACTCGCCACACAGACCGACCGCACGCTCTTCTTCGATTTTCTGCCGCTCGATCTCGGGATGATCTCGGGCTTCACGACGCGCTTCCAGCTCTACACGGTGCCCGGCCAGGTGTATTACCACACCACGCGCAAGCTCGTGCTGCAGGGCGCCGACGGCGTGGTGTTCGTGGCGGACAGCCAGGGGCGTCAGGTCGCGGAGAACGTCGAGAGCATGCAGGACCTGCACGCGAATCTCGCCGAGCACGGCATCGATGCGCGCACGATGCCCCTCGTCATCCAATACAACAAGCAGGACCTGCCGGCGGAGATGATCCTCGGGGTGCCGGCGCTCGAGGACGCGCTGAACTTCCGCGGCGTGCCGTCGTTCGCCGCCGACGCGCTGCACGGCGCGGGGGTGTTCGAGACCCTGCGCGGGATCTCGGAGCTGGTGCTGCGGCGGCTGAGCGCGACCGCGTCGGTGGGGAGCCGGTGAGCATGGACCTCGATCCGCGCTACCGCTTCGAGAACTACATCGTCGGCTCGGCGAACCGCCTCGCCGTGTCCGCCGCCAAAGCGGTGGCCCAGTCGCCGGGCACCGCGTACAACCCGCTGTTCATCTACAGCAGCTCGGGGCTCGGCAAAACGCACCTCATGATCGCGGTGGGGCATCTCGCGATCCAGCTGCAGCCGGCGCTGCGCGTGCTCTATCTGACGCTCGACGAATTCGTCGAGGAGCTCACCGCGGCAGTATCGGCAGGGACGATCGAGAAATACAAGCAGCGGTTCCAGGACGTGGACCTGATGTTGCTCGACGACGTGCAGTTCCTCGCCGGCCGCCGGGAGACGCAGAGCGAGATGCTCCGCCTCTTCAACGCGCTCCAACGCGCCGGGAAGCAGATCATCCTGACGAGCGATCGTCCGCCGAACGAGATCTCCGATCTCGACGAGCGGCTGATCACGCGCTTCTCCGGCGGGCTGGTGGTGGACGTCGGTCTGCCGGACTACGAGACGCGCGTCGCCATCCTGCGCAGCAAGTGCGAGGAGCGGGGCGCCGCGTTCGAGACCGGCGTGCTCGACGAAGTGGCGCGGATGAACTACTCGAACGTGCGCGAGCTGCAAGGCGCGCTCAACCGCCTCATCGCCTGCCAGACGCTGGGCGAGGCGGAGGTGACGGTGCGGAACGTGCGCGAGCTGCTCGGCGAAAAGGCCGACACCACCGCGGTCGCCGTGCCGGCGCGCGGCCAGGAGTTCGCGACCTTCCTCTCGGACCTGAGCGACGTCGTCGCCCAGCACATCGACACCTGGCGGGTGCGGGTGGTGGAGGCGATGACCTACTGGCATCAGCTCGGATTCGGCACGACGCTGCTCGAGCGCACGCTGGAGCAGACCGACGAGCCGGACGTGGACGCGCTGCTCCAGCAGTACGAGGCGGCGATCGCGCGGTTGCGCGTGCTGCAGCAGGAGGCGGCGCGCTTCGATCCGACCCTCGCCGAATCGGACATCTTCCGGGACCCCGAGCGCGTGGGCGAAGCGGAGCTCCTGATCGCGCGCCAGCTCGGCGGGGCGGAGCCGCCCCCGCAGCCCGATCCGGCGTACTCGCGCGCGGCCTTCGAGGTCGGCCCGTCGAACCAGCTCGCGGTG
>JAYUMO010000306.1:0-2263 GCA_043762555.1 Gemmatimonadaceae bacterium
CAGCCGCGTCACGAACGAGAAATTCGTGCAGACACCGCGCGGCGTGCTCCCGCTCAAGTTCTTCTTCTCCTCCGGCCTCGCGACCGCCGGCGGGGAGGACGTCTCGGCCCGGGGCATCAAGGCGCAACTCGCGAAGCTCATCGCCGGCGAGGATCCCAAGAACCCTCTCACCGACCAGGACATCGTGGACATCTTCCAGAAGGATGGCGTCCGGATCGCGCGTCGCACGGTGGCGAAGTACCGCGAGCAGCTGGGCGTTCTCTCGGCCCGCATGCGGAAGCGCGTCTGATGGCCGGCGCCGCGATCGACCTGTCCATCCTCGTTCCCGCGAAGGACGAGGCCGAGAATCTCCCGCTCTTCATGGAGCAGACGGCGGTCGCCTTCCGCGGCTCGCCCGTGACCTTCGAGGTGATCGTCATCGATGACGGATCGGAGGACGAGAGCGCTCAGGTGCTCCTCTCCTTGCAGAAGCGCTATCCCTTCCTGCGCGTCGCGCGCCACCGCCGCCGCCGCGGCATCGCCGACGCGCTGCGCACCGGCTACCTCGCCGCGCGCGGCCGCGTGCTCGTCTTCTACCCCGCCGACCTGCAATACAAGCCCGAGGACATCCCGCGCCTCGCGGCGCCGGTGCTCGCGGGCGACGCCGACATGGTCACCGGGCACAAGCAGGGCAATTATGAGAAGGCCTTCGTCTCGCGCGTCTACAACTGGCTCAGCCGCACGCTCTTCGACGTCCCGGTGCGCGATCTCAATTCCGTGAAGGCGTATCGGCGGGAGATCATGGACGTGCTGCCGGTGCGCCCCGACTGGCATCGCTACATGATCGTCATCGCGGCCGAGCACGGCTTCAGCGTCAGCGAGATCCCGGTGCCGCTCTACGCGCGCCACGCCGGGAAGTCGAAATTCGGCATCGGCCGCATTCCGGTCGGCGTCCTCGACATGCTCTCGGTGTGGTTTGAGCTGCGCTTCGGCCGCAAGCCGCTGCTGCTGTTCGGTACGCTCGGCGCCGCCCTCTTCGCCCTCGGCGTGCTCGCGGGCCTCGTCGCGATCGGCATTCGCATTGTCCTAGGGATCGGCTTCCGACCGCTGCTCAACCTGGTGGAGACCTGCGTCATCGTCGGCTCCGTCTTCTTCGTCGGCGGCCTGTTGGGGGAGATGATCGCGGGTCTCCGCGCCGAGCTGCGCGAGCTCCGCCGCCGCCTCTCCGACGCCGAGCAGGATCGCCCCACCCCGTGAGCCGTAGTTCCGGGGAGGGGCAGGGGGCCGAGCGCCGAGTGCCGAGCGCCGAGACCCGCCGTTACATGGCCCTCGCCTTCACCCTCGCGGTCCTCACATTCGTCGCCCTCAAGCTGGCGGAACAATGGACGCCCGTGCGCGACGCGCTCCTGCAAGCCCGCCCCGACTGGCTCGCGCTCACCGCCGCGTGCGTCGTCGTCCTCGCCACCTACGCGTTGCTCATCCAGACCTGGCGCATCGTGCTCGCCGGATGGGAGCATCCGCTCCCCTTCTGGGACGCCGCGCGCATCTGGACGATCTCGAATCTCGGCAAGTACATCCCCGGCAAGGTATGGGCGCTCTCCGCAATGGCGGTGATGTCCGAAGCGCGCGGCGTCTCGCCGGTGGTCGCCGCCTCGGCGTCGCTGTACATCGCACTCATCAACACGATCGTCGGCTTCGTCGTCGTCGCGGCCACCGGCGCGCGCGTGCTCGCGATGCCCCCCGCGCTCGTCACGGCGATCGTGCTGGCCGGGCTCGGCGTGATCCTCGCGCCGCCTCTCCTCCCGCGGCTCGGCGCCCTCGCCGGCCGCATGGTCGGTCGCCCGGTCCAGATCCCGCGGCTGCCGCTCGCCGCGGTGCTCGCGTCCGCGTTGGCGACGGCCGCCGCGTGGATCGGATACGGGCTCGCCTTCCGCCTCTTCGTGATCGGCGTGCTCGGCGCCGCGCCGGGATCGCTTGCGCTGTACACGGCCGTCTTCGCGGGCTCGTATCTCGCGGGATTCGTCGCGCTCTTCGCGCCCGGCGGGATCGGGGTGCGGGAGGCCGTCATGGCGACGGGGCTCCGCGGCGCCGCCTTCGCCACCGGACCCGCCTATCTCGTCGTGGTCGCCTCGCGGCTCTGGCTCACGGTGCTCGAGATCCTGCCGGCGCTCCTCTTCCTCCTCATGGGCCGCGGCTGGATCCCGAGGCGCAGGGCGCGCGTCGAGCGCTAACCGTCGCGCGCCAGCCGGATCCCGTATCGGCCGAGGAACGCCGCGAGCTCCTC
>JAYUMO010000307.1:0-2299 GCA_043762555.1 Gemmatimonadaceae bacterium
CTGGCCGAGGTCGCGGCGTCGGAGCGCTCGAGCGGCAGGCCCTACGCCGAGGCGACGCGCTGGCTCGACGGCGCGATGCCGGCAAGCGCCGCGTCGCTCGAGGTATTGCCGTGCGATCCGGCGCGCGTGCGGGCGCCGCTCGTCTTCTCGGCGCTCGATGCGGCGGCGGGCGAGGTGGAATCGGCTTTCGCGCGCGCCGGGCGGATCGTGCTCAGCAACGCGCGGAACTTCCGGATGGAGGCCGACGTGCCGCTGCTGATCCCCGAGGTGAATCCTGAGCATCTCGGATTGCTGAACGCGCAGCGCCGCACGCGGAAATGGAAGGGGGCGATCATCACGAACCCGAACTGCGCGGCCGCCGTCGTCGCGATGGCGCTCGCGCCGCTCCACAGGGCCTTCGGCGTCACGCAATGCTTCGTCACCACGCTGCAGGGCGTCTCGGGGGCCGGCTATCCCGGCGTGCCATCGCTCGACATCCTGGGAAACGTCATCCCCTTCATCGCCGGCGGCGAAGAGGAGAAGATCGAGACGGAGACGCCGAAGATGCTCGGCACCTTCGCGCGCGACGCGGTGCTCGCGGCGCCGATCGCGATGAGCGCGCAGGTGACCCGCGTGGCGGTGGAGCACGGGCACACGGTGACGCTCGCGGTCGCGCTCGCGCGGCGTGCCGGCGCCGACGAGGCGATCGCGGCGATCGAAGAGTGGCGCGGGGGAGTGCACGATCTTGGACTGCCGAGCGCGCCGAGCCCGCCCATCATCGTCACCCGCGACGAGGCACGCCCGCAGCCGCGGCGCGACGTGGATGCGGGGCGCGGCATGACGGTCACCGTCGGCCGGGTGCGGCGCGACCCGGTGCTCGATCTGCGACTCGTCGCGCTCGGTCACAACATCCAGCGCGGCGCGGCCGGCGGCTCGGTGCTCAACGCCGAGCTCGCGGTCACGCGCGGGATCGTGGGCGCGTGATCGTCCTCAAGTTCGGCGGCACGTCGGTGGCCGACGCGGATGCGATCGACCGCGCGGCGTCGATCACCGTATCGCGCGCGGCGCGCGCGCCGGTGGTGGTCGTCTCCGCGCTCGCCGGCACGACGGACGAGCTGCTCGCGCTCGCGGAGCAGGCGGCGCGGGGGCAGCTGATCGTGGCGCTGAGCGCCGTGGAAGAAGTGCGCGCCCGGCACCTGCGGGAAACGGACGCGCTGCTCGGCGCGAGCGCCGCGCGCGAGACCGGCGCCGAGCTGAGCGCGATGTGCGATGAGCTCGCGCACCTCGCCGAAGCGCTCTCGGTGTTGGGCGATCTGACACCGCGCAGCCTCGACGCGATCGCGGCGTACGGCGAGTTGCTGAGCGCCACCGTGGTGCACGCCGCCTTCCGCGCGCGCGGGATCGCGGTGGAGCTGCTCGACGCGCGTGACGTCATCGCGACCGACGACCGGCACACGCACGCCGCGCCGCGCCTCGAGGAGCTGAGCCGGCAGGCCCGCGAGCGTGTGCTCCCCGTGGTGAAGGCGGGGCGGCTCCCCCTGCTCGGCGGCTTCATCGGGCGGAGCCCGCAGGGGGTGACGACGACCATCGGCCGCGGCGGCGGCGACTACACCGCCGCGCTGCTGGGCGCGGCGCTCGGCGTGGACGCGATCGAGATCTGGACCGACGTGGACGGCATGCTCACCGCCGATCCTCGCGTCGTGCGCGAGGCGCGGCTCATCGAGGAGATCCGCTTCGACGAGGCGGCCGAGCTCGCCGCCTTCGGCGCCAAGGTGCTGCACCCGAGCACGATCGCCCCCGCGGTGCAGCGGGGGATCCCGGTGTTCGTCCTGAATTCTCGGCGGCCCGAGGGGAAGGGCACACGGATCACCGCCGAGGCGCCGCGGCGCGCGGTGACCGCGATCGCCGGCCGCCCGGGAGTGACCGTGGTCAAGATCCGGTCGCCGCGCATGCTCTTCGCGCACGGCGTGATGCGCACGATCTTCGAGGTCTTCGAGCGGCACCGCACGGCGGTGGATGTCGTCGCGACCTCGGAAGTCTCGGTGTCGCTCACCACCGACGAGGGTGCGCACCTGGATGACGTGATGGTGGAGCTCCGCGCGCTCGGCGACGTGGCGGTGGAGCGCTCGCGCGCGATCGTCGCGGTCGTCGGTGCCGGGCTCACCGACAGCGCCGCCACCATGGCGCGTGCGCTGGCGGCGCTCGGGAGCATCGCGGTGCACATGATCTCGCTGAGCGCCACGGGGATCAATCTCACGCTGATCGTGGACGCGGCGGCGCTCGAGCCGGCGATCCGAGCGCTCCACGCGGAATTCTTCGG
>JAYUMO010000308.1:0-6099 GCA_043762555.1 Gemmatimonadaceae bacterium
TTCACGCTCCTCGGTATCATCGTCTCGGTCGCCTTCCTCGTGGCGGTCGTCGCGGTGATCCAGGGGATGAACGCGTACGTGAAGGAGAGCATCGCCGACGCGATGATCGGGTCCAATGTGTTCCAGGTGCGGCGCTCGCCGATCCGCATCGGGCTCATCGATGAGGACGTCATGCGGCTGGTCGCGCGCCGGCCGCGCGTGACGCTCGCCGACGCCGAGCAGGTGCGCCGCGCGATCCCCGACGCCCTGGCGATCAGTATCCAGAGCGGCTGGCCCCCGCCGCAGTCGGACGTCGTCTGGGGCGACCGCACGCTCGCGGATGTGCTCACCTTCGGCATCTCCCCCGAGTACCAGGTGGTGCAGGACTACCGCTTCCGCAGCGGACGCCCCCTCACCGCGCTCGATCTGGAGCAGCGACGCCCGGTGGTGGTGGTCGGCGCCGATATCGCCGACAAGCTCTTCGAGAACGTGGATCCGGTTGGGCAGTCGGTGCGCATCATGGGGCAGCGCTACACCGTCGTCGGGGTGATCGCAAAGAAGGGGCGCGTCCTCGGCCAGAGCTTCGACGGCTTCGTGCTCCTGCCCTTGCCGCAGTTCGAGATGCTCTTCGGGAAGCGGAAAACGACGACGGTCTCGGTGAAGATGCCAGAGGCGGCGCTCGTCGCCGGCGGGATGGCGCGCGCCGAGGAGGCGATGCGCGTCGCGCACCGGCTGCGGCCCACCCAGGACGAGGATTTCTCCATCGAGACGGCCGACGCCCTCGTCGCATTCTGGAAGAAGCTCACGAGCGTGCTCTTCAGCGTCATCCCGGCGATGGTGGCGATCGGTATCCTCGTCGGCGGGATCGTGATCATGAACATCATGCTGATGTCGGTCACCGAGCGCACGCGCGAGGTCGGCATCCGGAAGTCGGTGGGCGCCACCCGACGCGACATCCGACGGCAGTTCCTGGCCGAGGCGATCATGCTCTCCCTGCTCGGTGGCGCGATGGGCGTGTTGCTCGGGTCGTCGCTCGCCGCGCTCGTCGAGTGGGTCTCACCGCTCCCCGCGCGAGTCACCAGCTGGTCGGTGGTCCTCGCGCTCGCGCTGGGCGCCGGTGTCGGGATCGTCTTCGGCATCCTCCCCGCCGACCGCGCCTCCCGGCTCGACCCGATCACCGCGATGCGCGCCGAATGAGGATCGTCGAGGCGGCGCGCGAGAACTTCGTCATCGCGCTCGACACGCTACGGGTGAACAAGCTGCGCTCCGGGCTCACCGTGCTCGGCGTGGTCATCGGCGTCAGCACCGTGATGACGATGGCGGCGATCGTGCAGGGGATCAGCGATCAGATCATCCATACGCTCGAGATCGCCGGGCCGAACACCTTCTACGTGATGAAGATCTTCTCGCAGACGCCCCTGAACCCGGACCGTCTCCCGAAGTACGTGCGCATCCGCCCGAACCTGGTGGACGCCGAGGCCGAGCGCATCGCCACTCTCCCCGAGGTCGGCTACGCGGCGATCTGGGCGCAGCTGTTCGGGCGGATGGAGTTCGAGGGCGTGCGCACCCAGATGCTCACGGTGTTCGGCGCTGATGACCGCTATTCGGAGATCCAAGGGGGTGAGCTGGCCGTCGGCCGCTGGTTCTCGAGGAGCGAGATGCTGAGCGGCGGCGCGGTGGCGGTGATCACCGAGAAATTCTCGCACAAGCTCTTCGCGCAACAGAACCCGCTCGGCAAGACGATCCGCCTGCTGGGCCGGCCGGTGACCGTCATCGGTGTGCTCACCGAGCCGGACAACATCTTCGCGCCGCCGGGGCAGGAAGTCGGCGCCGTGATCCCCTTCCGCTACGCCGATCACTCCTACACGATCGACAAGACGAACGCGCTCTTCATCAGCGTCAAGCCGCGCGTCGGCGTCACGAGCGAGCGCGCACAGGATGCGGTGATGGTCGCGATGCGGAACCTGCGGCACCTGCATCCCGGCGAGCCGAACACCTTCGACTTCATCACGCAGGATCAGATCTTGGATGTTTTCACGAAGCTCACGAACATCTTCTTCGCCGTCATGCTCTCGCTCTCCGGCGTCGGCTTGCTCGTGGGCGGCATCGGCGTGATGGCCATCATGATGGTCTCGGTCACCGACCGCACGCGGGAGATCGGGGTGCGCAAGGCGCTGGGCGCCCGCCGCTCGGACATCCTCGTCCAGTTCCTCGTCGAGGCGGCCACGCTCACCGGCATCGGCGGCGCGATCGGCATCGCGATCGGGCTCGCCTTCGGGAAGCTCGTCACGACCATGATGGGCGTGCAGGCGGGCGCGCCCATCGTGATCACGCTGATCGCCGTCGCCGTGTCGGTCATGATCGGCGTGATCTTCGGGATGGTCCCCGCCAACCGCGCGGCCCGGCTCGACCCGGTGGAAGCGCTGCGGTACGAGTAGTTAAGACCCGGTCTCGGCGCTCGGTACTCGGCGCTCGGCGACCGCAAATGCGACCGAGAGCTGCCGCAATACGCCGGCGCGCTGGGCAGACTCCACGACGATCGTCTCGACCAGGCCCGGTTTCTCCTCGTGGGCGAGATGCCCGCAGTCGCCGATCTCGACGATCCGGGCGTTCGGGAAGTGGCTCGCCAGGCGGTCGGCGGAGCGCGGCGGGACCCACGGATCGTGCAGCGCTACCGCCAGCGTGACCGGGATCTCGAGATCCTTCAGCGCGCGCTGCAGTGCGGCGGCGTCCCAGCTCCGGAACATCGTCGTGACCGCACCCATGTGCCGCCGCGACCGCATGAGCGCCCCGTAAATCGACGCCTGCTCGACCGAGATCGCGGAGCCCGTCGAGCGCAGCAGCGACTCCTCCATCGAGCCGGCCGCGAGTCTGGTGCCGAGTCCGTCCACGAAGGGCGAGCGGGTGGAGACGTTCGCCGCCGGCGCGAGCAGCGTCCAGAGATGACGGCGCGGCGGCGCGAGCGCGGCGTTGATGCCGACGATCGTCTCGAAGGGTGCGCCGTGGTCGAGGGCCATGCGCAGGAGGATCGCCGTCCCCGCCGCGTGCCCCACGCCGATCACCGGCGCGATGCCGAGCGTCTCGAGGAGGGCGCCGAGCTCCTCCGCGATCCCGCGCAGGGAGAGCCGGTCGGTGCGCGGCGCCGTGGTGAAGCCGTGGCCGGGAAGATCGGGGGCGACCACGGTGAATCGGGTGGCGAGCCGCGGGGCGAGATCGCGCCACGTGTGCGTCGCGGCGCCCGTGCCGTGCACCAGTAACAGCGGTGGTCCGCTCCCGAGGATCTGCACGTGCCAACGCTGGCCGCCGGCTTCCACGAAGTGGCTGGCGTGCCGGTTGGGCCACAGCTCGCCGAGATCCACCCAGGTGGGAGTTTCGCGCATGGTGCAATCTATACGCGGTGCCCTGCGAATAGCCATCGGGCAACGGTATCGCCGTCGATCGGCGCAGTGGACGCGCGCGCCCGCCCGAACGCTCCCCTCCGGCAGTATATTCCACGCCTATGTCGACTCTCGCCCTCCTCGCCATCGCCGCGCATCGCGACGACGTGGAGCTCACGTGCGGCGGCACGCTCGCGCGAGCGGCGGCGATGGGCCAGCGCACCGCGATCATCGACCTCACGCGCGGCGAGATGGGCACGCGCGGCTCGGCGGAGCTCCGCGAGCGGGAAGCCGCGCGCGCGGCCGAGATCCTTGGCGTCGCCGAGCGCGTCAACCTCGGCTTCCCCGACGCCGGCCTCTTCAACACAAATGAGACGCGCGCGGCGCTGGTGCGTGAGATCCGCCGCCTGCAGCCGGCGGTGGTGCTCGCGCCCTCGCTCGCCGGGCGGCACCCCGATCACCGGATCACCGGCGAGCTCGTGCGCGACGCCTGCTTCTTGGCGGGGCTCGCGAAGTACGCGCCGGAGGGCGCGAGCGCGCACCGGCCGCGCAAGGTGATCCACTGTCTGAGCTATCGCGAGGATCACCAGAAGCCGACGTTCGTGGTCGATGTCTCCGACGTGTTCGAGAAGAAGATGGACGCCATCCGCGCCTATGAATCGCAGTTCGCCGGCGCCGTGCAGGCGGGGGAGGTCTTCCCGAACAGCGATTCGCTCTTCGAGATCATCCGCCACCATTCAGCGCACTACGGCTCGCTCATCCGCGTGCGCTACGGCGAACCCTTCCTCACGGTGGAAACGATGCGTGTGGACGACGTGAGCGCGCTCGCCGTCTCCACCTTCTGAGCGCGGCCATGGACTACGGCACGTATCTCGCGCTCGATCACCTGTTGTCGCTGCAGCGCCCGCAATCCAAGCCCGAGCAGCCGGACGAGCTGCTGTTCATCGTGGTGCACCAGGCGAGCGAGCTCTGGTTCAAGGTGATCCTGCGTGAGATGGAGACGCTCTTCGCGTGTCTCGCGGAGCACGATGTCATCGGGGCGATCTTCGTGACGAAGCGACTCAACGCGCTCGTGCGCATCGTCGCCGATCAGCTCTCCGCGCTCGACACGCTGCCGCCGCAGCGCTTCGCGCAGTTCCGCGGTTTCCTCGGCACCTCGAGCGGATCGCAGAGCGCGCAGTTCCGCGCGATCGAAGCCGCGAGCGGCCTCCGCGACCAGAACTTCCTTCATGCGATCGCCGAGCACGGCGAGCCGCCGGCGGCGGTGCGCGAGTGGCTCGCGCGCCCCACGCTGCAGGCGCTTTTCGAGAAGGTGCTCGCCGCCGCGGGGGAGACGCCGGAGTCGATCTACACCGACGCGAAGGCGACGCCCCTCTTCCTGCTCGCGGAGGAGCTGCTGGAGTACGAGCAGGGATTCGCGCGCTGGCGCTTTCTGCACGTGCAGCTCGTGGAGCGGATCATCGGCCCGGGCACGTCGGGCACCGGCGGCACGCTCGGCGCGAAGTATCTGGCGCGCACGGTCTCGCAGCGCTTCTTCCCCGTGCTGTGGGAAGTGCGGTCGCGCGTCTTCGGCGGCGGCACGGGCGCGACGTGATGCTGCGTGACATCTCCATCGCGCTCGCCGCCGCCACTCCCGAGTGGCCCGGGGACACGCGCTTCTCCTGCGGCTGGACGATGCGGCTGGCGGAGGGCGCGAGCGTGAACGTATCGGCATTCACGACGAGCCCGCACGTGGGAACGCACGCCGACGCGCCGCTCCACGTGCGCGACGGCGCGGCCGGGGCGCACGAGTTGCCGCTCGCCCCCTTCGCCGGACCGGCGCGCGTGCTCAGCGTGGCCGGCCCGCCGCGTGAGCTCGGCGCGGGCGACTTCGCGGTGCTCGGCGGTGCGCGCGTGGAGCGTCTGCTCCTACGCACCGGCTGCTCGATCGCCGGCGGCACCTTCCCGGTGGCGTGGCCGGTGCTGTCCCTCGGGGCGGTGCGCGAGCTGCTCGCGCGCGGCCTCCGTTTGCTCGGCGTGGACGCGCCGAGCGTGGATGAGCGCGAGAGCAAGTCGCTGTTCGTACATCACGCGCTATTCGATGGCGGCGCTTTCCTACTCGAGAATCTCGACCTCCGCGACGTCCCCGACGGCACGTACGACCTGATCGCGCTTCCGGTGAAATTGTCCGGCCTCGACGCCGCGCCGGTGCGCGCGGCGCTGCGCCCTCTCTCCTGACCTCGGTTCCCTCGATGCCTCGTCGCGCTCCCGCGTTCGACCACCGTCCGTCCTATCTTTCCGCCGGCATCGCGTCGGCGCTGGTGTTCCTGCTCTACGTGCTCACACTCGCGCCCAGCAGCGCGATGTGGGACGCGAGCGAGTACATCACCGCCGCCTACACCTTCGGACTGCCGCACCCGCCGGGGAACCCGTTCTTCGTGCTCATCGGGCGCGTCGCCTCGATCACGCCGATCGCCCCGAATGTCGCGATGCGGGTGAACCTCCTCGCCGCGCTCGCGAGCGCGGTGTCGAGCGGAATGTGGTTCTTGATCACGGAGCGCGTATTGTCGTACTGGCTCGTGAAGCGGTGGCAGCGCCTGGTCGGCGCCGCGGTGGCGACGCTCATCGGCGCCACCGTGTTCACCGTCTGGAACCAGAGCGTGGTGAACGAGAAAGTGTACACGATGTCGCTCGCCTTCTTCGCCGTGGTGAGCTGGCTGACGGTGCTCTGGTGCGACGACCCCGACGGCCCGCGCGCGGACCG
>JAYUMO010000309.1:0-8357 GCA_043762555.1 Gemmatimonadaceae bacterium
CTCCTCCACCTCCGCGTGCGCGAAGGTGCGGATCATGATCCCGTCCACGTAGCGCGAGAGGACGCGCGCCGTGTCGGCGATCGGCTCGCCGCGGCCGAGCTGGATATCGCGGGGCGACAGGAAGAGCGCATGTCCGCCGAGCTGCCAGGCGCCCACCTCGAAGGAGACGCGGGTGCGGGTGGACGCTTTCATGAAGATCATCGCGAGCGACTTCCCGGCAAGGGGCTTCTTCCGGTACTTGCCGAGACGCATGCGGTCGGACAGTTCGAACAGGGAGATGAGCTCGCCCGTCGTGAAATCGGGAATGGCGAGGAAGTCGCGCTTGGTAGGGGACTGCGGGTCTCGGCGCTCGGCGCTCGGCGCTCGGCGGAGAGTGGAACGCTTGGAACGGCGGGAGCCCATGAAAACAGGTCGGGTTAGAGGATGTACTTCCGTAGGTCCTCGTCTTCGGCGATCCGCTTGAGTCGGTCGCGGACCATCGCGCCGTCAACGGTGATCGGTTCCTTGCCGCGATCCGGGAGCTCGTAGAGCACGTCCTCGAGCAGGGTGGACATCACGGTGTGGAGGCGGCGGGCGCCGATGTTCTCCATCCGGTCGTTCACCTGCGCGGCGAGACGCGCCACTTCGGCGACGCCGTCGGCGGTGAAGGAGAGCCGTGCGCCCTCCGATTCCACCAGCGCCGCGTACTGCTTGGTGAGCGCGTTCTCAGGCTCCGTCATGATGCGGACGAAATCCGCCTCGGTGAGCGGCGTCAGCTCCACGCGGATGGGGAAGCGCCCCTGCAGCTCCGGGATCAGGTCGCTCGGCTTGGACACGTGGAAGGCGCCGGCGGCGATGAAGAGCACGTGGTCCGTTTTCACCATGCCGTACTTGGTCTGCACGTTCGAGCCTTCCACGATCGGCAGGAGATCGCGCTGCACCCCCTCGCGCGAGACGTCGGGGCCGCCGGTGGCGGCGCGCTCGCCGGCGATCTTGTCGATCTCGTCGAGGAAGATGATCCCCATTTTCTCCACGCGCTCGAGCGCGTCGCTCGTGACGTCCTCGGCGTCGATCAATTTCTCGAGCTCCTGGTCCACGATGATCCGGCGCGCCTCGATCACCTTGACCACGCGCTTCTTGGTGCGCTTGGGCATCATCGACTGCAGCACGTCGGTGAGATTCTCCACCCCCTCGGGCGCGCCCTGCACGCCGAACATCTCGGCCATCGGGCTGCGCGGCGGCGTGATCTCCACCTCCACCTCGCGCTCCTCGAGCTGGCCGTCCACGAGCAGCTGCCGGAGCTTCTCGCGCGTGCGCTTGTGGCGCTCGGCGGCGGGATCGGGGGCGTCCTCCTTGGCGACGGCACCGCTCGACGAGACGACGAAGAGCGTGGGGCCGGTGACGGGGCGGTCGCCGGAAGACGCCGCTTTTGTGGCCGCGGCCGCTGAGGGCTCGGCGGGGGCGCCTTCCACCGGCTTCGGCAGGAGCAGATCGAGCAGGCGCTCGTCGGCGCGCTCGTAGGCGAGATCCTCCACTTCGATCTCGCGCTCGGTGCGCACCATGTCGATGGCGCTCTCCACGAGGTCGCGCACCATCGACTCGACGTCGCGCCCCACGTAGCCGACCTCGGTGAACTTGGACGCCTCCACTTTGATGAAGGGCGCGCTCGAGAGCTTCGCGAGGCGGCGCGCGATCTCCGTCTTGCCCACGCCGGTGGGGCCGATGAGGATGATGTTGTTCGGCGCGATCTCCTCGCGGATCGCGTCGGGCGCCTGCTGCCGGCGCCAGCGATTCCGAAGAGCGATGGCGACGGCCTTCTTCGCGTCGCCCTGGCCGACGATGTAGCGGTCGAGCTCGGCCACGATCTGGCGCGGGGTCAGGTCCGCGAGGCGGGCGATCGCCTGCTGGGTACGTTTCGACGGCATGATCGGATAACGGCGCGAGCTCAGAGCTCGAGCACCGTGATGTGGCGGTTGGTGTAGATGCAGATGTCGGCCGCGATCTCGAGCGCGGAGCGCACGAGGTCGGGTGCGGCGAGCGTGGAGCTCGCCATGAGCGCGCGCGCTGCGGCGAGCGCGTAGGGACCGCCGGAGCCGATGGCGAGGATCCCGTCGTCGGGTTCGATGATCTCGCCAGTGCCGGAGATCACGAAGCCGTGCTGCTTGTCCACCACCGCGAGCAGCGCCTCGAGACGCCGGAGCACGCGGTCGCTCCGCCAGTCCTTGGCGAGCTCCACCGCGGCGCGGGGGAGGTTCTCGGGATAGCGCTCGAGCTTCTCCTCGAATTTCTCGAAGAGGGTGAAGGCGTCGGCGGCGGCGCCGGCGAAACCGGCGAGCACTTTGCCGCCGCGGAGGGCGCGGACCTTCTGCGCGTTGGCCTTCATCACGGTGTCACCGACGGTCACCTGGCCGTCGCCGGCGATGGCGGTTCTACTGTCTCGGCGAGCGGCGAGGATGGTGGTGGCGTGGAAGGGCTCGAGCATGGTTCTAAAGATAGCTGCCGGTCTCGGCCTCGGCGGGTACTGGAGAGTGGGAGGAGCTACGCACGGGGGTGGGACTTTCGGTACACCTCTTTCAGGCGCTCGACGCTCGTGTGGGTGTAGATCTGGGTTGTCGAAATGCTCGCGTGGCCCAACAACTCCTGCACGGCCCGCAGATCTGCGCCGGCGTCGAGTAAATGGGTGGCGAAGGTGTGGCGGAGGGAGTGGACGGAGAGGCCGGCGTCCTCATCCAGCTGGTTCAGGAATTTGGAGACCAACAGTTGGACGGCGCGGGGGGAGAGGCGGCGGGCGGTGCGGGTAACGAAATACGCGAAGCGGTCGGCGCTCGTTCCGGCGCGGCGGGCGAGGGCGTCGCGCTTGAGCTCGTAATTGCGAAGAGCGAGCTGGGCGTGGTCGCCCACGGGAAGGAGGCGTTCTTTGCGGCCCTTGCCGCGCACCTTGACCATCTGCGTCACGAGGTCGATGTCGGGTTTGTTCATCCCGGCCAACTCGGAGAGCCGCATCCCGGTGGAGTAGAAGAGCTCGAGGATCGCGAGGTTGCGCACATCCTCGAAGCGGCCTTCCTGGGCGTGGAGCTCGGCTATCTGGAAGAGCAGATCGATCTGGGCGCGGTCGAGGTAGGCGGGCAGGTACTTGTCCTGCTTCGGCGTCGCGACGCCGCGCGCGGGGTTGGCTTCGACGCGCTCGGCGCGGTGGAGCCACTTGTAGAAGCTGCGCACGGCGGAGAGGGAGCGGGCGATGGAGCGCTTGGAGAGGCCGCGGCGGGTGAGGTGGCCGAGGAAGGCGCGGAGGGCGAGGCGGTCGAGGCCGGACCAACTCCACTTCTCGGAGCCGTAGTAGTCGCGGAGAAAACTCTCGAAATCCTCCAGGTCCCGTGTGTACGCCTTGACGGTGTGGGGGGAGTCTTGGCGCTCCTTTTCCAGATATCGGAGGAAGTCGGAGATATCGGGATTCGGGACTCGAGACTCGGCAGGAGCGTGGAGAGTAGGAGAACGCGTCACAGCGGCGCCAATTCGAGATCGTGGGTGGCGAGCCAGGCATCGAGATCAGCGAGGGCGCGTTCGGCCATCAGCTCCTTCTTGCGGCGCTTATCGCGAACGGGCGCGGGGAGATCGTCCACGAGGCCGTAGTTCGCGTTCATCGGTTGGAAATGCGTTGGGTCGGATTCGCGGAGGTAGCGGTAGAGGGCGCCGAGCATCGTGGTGGGGGGCGGGAGCACGGCGTCGGTGCCGCTCAAGGTGCGGGCGAGGTTGATGCCGGCGAGGAGGCCGGTGGCGGCGCTCTCGGTGTAGCCTTCGACGCCGGTGAGCTGGCCGGCGAAGAACACATGCGGGTCGTCGCGCAGGGTGAGCGCGGGGGTGAGGGACCCCGGCGCGTTCACGTACGAGTTCCGGTGGATGGAGCCGTGGCGCAGGAACTCGGCGTCGGCGAGGCCGGGGATCAGCGTGAAGACGCGTTGCTGCTCGGGAATGCGGAGGCGGGTCTGGAAGCCGACGAGGCCCCACATGCGGCCGGCGCGATCTTCTTGGCGCAACTGCACCACCGCGTGCGCGTCTCGGCCGGTGCGCGGATCGCGCAGACCGACCGGCTTGAGCGGGCCGAAGCGGAGGGTGTCGCGGCCGCGCGCGGCCATCTCCTCCACTGGCAAACAGCCCTCGAAGTACGGCACGGCGTCAAATTCGTGGGCGTGGTACTGATCGGCGGCGACGAGCGCGTCGAGGAAGGTGTCGTATTGCTCGCGCGTCATCGGGCAATTCAAGTACGCGCCGCCGTCGCCGGCGCCGTCCATCGTTTCCTTGCCGTAGCGCGAGGCGCGGAAGACGATGGCGTCGTCGATCGAATCGCGCGCGATCACCGGCGCGATCGCGTCGTAGAAGGCCAGCGACTCCACGCCGAGTCGCGCGCGGATCGCTTCGGCGAGTGCGTCTGAGGTGAGGGGGCCGGTGGCGATGATCCCCGGCGTCGGGATCGCGCGCACCTCCTCGCGCACCACGCGGATGTTCGCGTGCGCGGTCACGCGATCGTGCACCGCCTGCGCGAAGATCTCGCGGTCCACCGCGAGCGCCGAGCCGCCGGGGACGCGCGCCTCATCGGCGGCCCAGAGGATGACCGAGCCGAGCCGGCGCATCTCGGCCTTGAGCAGCCCGTGCGCGTTGGTGAGCTCGGTGCTCTTGAAGGTGTTGGAGCAGACGAGCTCGGCCAGTCGGTCGGTCTTGTGCGCCGCGGTCTGGAGCACCGGGCGCATCTCGTGCACGACCACGCGTACGCCGCGCTCGGCGAGCTGCCAAGCGGCCTCGGAGCCGGCCAGTCCGCCGCCGGCGATGTGGACTTCCTTTTCCGTTGTGGACGTGGCGCGCATCATAGGGAAAAGATAGCGCGACGCGCGGAGCGTGCGCCGGTCGCTATCCCGCCACCACCGCCGGCTCCGGCTCGCCGGCCACGGCCACAACCCACTCGTTGGCGCACTTGAGGCACTTCCGGTACTCGCCACGCGCCTTCGTGGACTTCATCTCAGCGCCCATGTTGCCGCAGTCGGGGCACTTCTCGAGCACCGGCTTGTTCCAGCAGATGAAATCGCACTTCGGATGGTTGGCGCATCCGTAGAAGGGACGGCCGCCCTTCTTCGAGCGAAGCTGGATCAGGTCGCCGCCGTCCTTGGGGCACATCACGCCGATCGGGAGCGCGCGCGTGCCGCGGCACTTCGGGAACTTGCTGCAGCCCAGGAACTCGCCCGAGCGGCCATGACGGATGACCATGAACGCGCCGCAGAGCTGGCAGATCTCCTTCGTCATCACCGCCGGCTTCCGGTCGCGGCCGAGCGGGCGGGTGAAGTCGCAGGTGGCCGGCCGGTTCTCGCACATCACGTACGGCCCAAAGATCCCGCCGCGCGCGACGAGCTTGCCGCCGCACTTCGGGCAGCGCTCCGTTTTCAGGAAGGAGATGTCGTGCGCCTCGCCAATGAGGTACAGCACGTCCGCTTTGTCGAGCGCCTTCGAGAAGGGGCCCCAGAAGTCCTTGAGCACGCGCTGCCAGCCGAGCGCGCCCTCTTCCACCTTGTCCAACTCCACTTCCATCGCCGACGTGAACTTCACGTTGAAGACGTCGGGGAACTGGAGCACCATGATCTTCTCGACGGTCTCGCCGAGCGGCGTGGGCGTGAAGCGGCGCTGCTCGAGGAGCACGTAGCGGCGGTCGGCGAGCACCGAGATAATGCTCGCGTAGGTGGACGGCCGGCCGATGCCGAGCCGCTCGAGCTCCTTCACGAGGCTCGCCTCGCTGAAGCGCGGCGGGGGCTCGGTGAAGTGCTGGTGCGGCGTGATCTCGCGCACCGGCACGTTCTCCTTGGCCTCGAGCACCGGGAGCGCTTGCTCGTCCTCCAGCGCGCGCGCGTCGCCCTCCTCGTGCGCTTCGTGATAGAGCGCGAGGAAGCCCTGGAACTTCACGACGCTGCCGGTGGAGCGGAACAGGTAGCGGGGGAGGTCGAAGTCTACGGTAGTGGTATCGAAGACGGCGGGCGCCATCTGCGACGCCATGAAACGCTTCCAGATCAGCTCGTACAGGCGGAACTGCTCGGGGGACAGATACTTCTTCACGTCCTCCGGCCGGCGCGCGGGATCGGTGGGACGCACCGCTTCGTGCGCGTCCTGCGTCTTCGCCTGCCCCGCCTTGCCGTAGAGCTGCGGGCCGTCGGCCAGCGACGCCGCGCCGTAGTGCGACTTGAGGAATTCGCGCGCCTGCTCGGCCGCGGTGGGCGACACGCGCGTGGAGTCGGTGCGCATGTACGTGATGAGGCCCACCGAGCCCTCCTTCCCGACCTCGATCCCCTCGTACAGGTCCTGCGCCACGCGCATCGTCTTCCGCGACCCGAAGCTGAGCTTCTTCGCCCCTTCCTGCTGCATCGTGCTGGTGGTGAAAGGCGCGGCCGGATTCTTCCGGCGCTCGCGCTTCCGCACCTCGGTCACCTGGAACTGCGTGCGCCCCTTCAGGTCCTTGAGGATGGCGCTCGCCGCGGCCTGGTTGCCGATCTCCGGCTTCTTGCCGTCCACCTGGTGCAGCTTGGCGATGAACTTCTGC
Organism: Gemmatimonadaceae bacterium; assembly: GCA_043762555.1. GTDB lineage: Bacteria > Gemmatimonadota > Gemmatimonadetes > Gemmatimonadales > Gemmatimonadaceae > DATKOH01. The sequence continues at coordinate 6,554 of JAYUMO010000309.1, forward strand.
GCCTTCTTCTCGAGCAGCGCGTCGATCGTCCAGTACTCCACCGCCTTGAAGGCGCGGATCTCGCGCTCGCGCTCGACGATCAGCCGCAGCGCCACCGTCTGCACGCGACCCGCCGAGAGCCCCTTCTTCACCGTTTTCCAGAGCAGCGGACTCGCCTTGTAGCCCACGAGACGGTCGAGCACGCGCCGCGCCTGCTGCGCGTTCACCTTCTTCTCGTCGATCCGGCCGGCCCGCTTGATCGCCGCCTGCACCGCTTCCTTGGTGATCTCGTGGAAGAGGACGCGATGCACCGGCGCGCCCCCCTTCTCCTTGATCGACTCGGCCACGTGCCACGCGATCGCTTCTCCCTCGCGATCGGGGTCGGTGGCGAGGTAGATGTGCGACGCGACCTTCGCGGCGGCCTTTAGCTCGTTGAGCGTCTTCTCCTTGCCCGGCACCGGGACGTACTTGGGGGTGAAACCGTTCTCGATGTCGATGCCGAGTCCCTTCTCCGGCAGATCGCGCACGTGGCCGACCGTGGCGCGCACGCGGTAGTCGTTCCCGAGGTATTTGCCGATGGTCTTGGCTTTCGCGGGGGATTCGACGATCACGAGGCGCTTGTTACGGTAGGTCGCGAGATCCGCGGCGGGGATGGCGGGGTGGCTCCCGGAGGAACTGCGGGTGCTCGGCACTCGGCGCTCGGCACTCGGCACTACATTCTTCTTCGACGGACGCGGCTCGGCGACGATCGGCTTCCGCTTGCGGGCGGGAGCCGTCGGGGGCGTCGGTCGCTTCGCGACGGCGCGCTTCGCGGCACTGCCTTTCGCGGCTCTGCGCTTGGCGGCGGGCTTCTTCTTCGTGGGCATCAGCTAGTGCACCGTCGCGTTGTCGCCGCCGAGGCCGTCGTCGATGTAGCCGATGCCCTCCATGAGCGCGCGAAGATCATCGAGCGCGATGCGGCCATCGATCTGCGCGAGCGCGCGCTCGATGAGCGACTCGAGCTCCTCCGGGGTCACGAGACCGGCCACGGAGAGCGTCATGAGATGGCCCCAGGCTTCGGGCGCGAAGCGTCCCCGCTCGTGCGGGCCCAGCACACGGAAGGTCATTCGACGGATAGTCCTCGGATTCGGCGCCGGTCCACTCGAAAGGTTGGACACCCCAGCGGGAACGGCGTAACCGGTTCATTGCCTTGGGAAGCCCGGTAAGGCACCCCAAGGCCTGCGGAACACAATAGTATAGTAGGACGCGCAAGGCCCGCCCAAGCTACTGGGGCGTCCGGGCTCCGGCAAGCCGAACGATCTCGGTGACAAGCGATGTGGGCGTCATCGAGGCGACGTCGAGCACGTGGTCCGCCGCGAGATACGCCGCTTCCCGCTCCGCGAGCAGCCGGCGCATCGTCGCGACCGGATCGGCGGTCTGGAGGAGCGGGCGCGGCCGCTTCGCGTGGCGGAGTCGCGACAGCGCGATCTCGGGGCGCATCCGGAGGTAGATCATCAGCGCCGGCGGCCGCAGGAGCGCCACCGCCTCCGCGCTCGTCACCCAGCCGCCGCCGGGCGCGAGCACCATCCCGCTGCGCGCGGCGAGGTCGCGGGTGAGCGCCAGCTCGCACGCGCGGAAGCCCGCTTCGCCGCGCTCCGCGAAAATTCGCTCGACGGTCTTCCCTTCGCGCGCTTCGATCTCGCGATCGAGATCGAGGAAGGGGCGCGCGAGCTTGCGCGCCGCGCGCCGCGCGGCCGAGGACTTCCCCACTCCCGGCAGCCCGACGAGGATGACGTGCGGTTCAGCGCCCGGCGGCGCCGATCCGGGCGGCAATGTGGGCGACGTA
>JAYUMO010000310.1:0-3347 GCA_043762555.1 Gemmatimonadaceae bacterium
GTCCGCCGGTTCGTACGCGCCCGTGATCGCGTGGTAGTCGACGATACAGAACAAGCACTCGTGCCGGTGTTGGAGCTCCACCCAATTCTTGATCGCGCCGAGATAGTTCCCGATGTGCGGTTCGCCGGACGGTTGGATGCCGCTGAAGACCCTGGACATTGCAGCAACCTACGAGCGTGGAAAACCTGGTGCAAGCAGAGCGCGCGACCGATCTGGAATTGCTGAACGCGATCGTGGAGGCCGCCGCGCAGGCCGCGGTCGGGATCGCGCGCCGCGCCGGTGAGCGTCGGACGCTTGCCGTGCGGGCGAAGTCGGCGAGCGATTTCGTGAGCGACGTGGACCTCGAGGCGGAGACGCTTATCCGCGGCTGCTTCGCGAGCGCCTTCCCGGGCGCGCACGTGATGGGAGAGGAATTGTCGCCTGGCGCCGCGCCCGCCGAGGGACTCCTGTTCATCGTCGATCCGCTCGACGGGACGACGAACTTCCTGCACGGCTACCCCGAGTACGCCGTGTCGATCGCGGCGGCGGTGGACGGCGCGCTCGCCGCCGGCGTCGTGCACAACGTCGCCACCGGCGAGCGGTTCACGGCACGCCGCGGCGGCGGCGCGTACCGGAATGGCGAGCGGATCCGGGTGTCGGACGTCGCCGACCCGTCGCGCGCCCTCATCGGCACCGGTTTCCCCTTCCGCGCGGTCGCCGTTTTGAACGACTATCTGCAGCAGTTCTACGCCGTGGCGCGCGCGACCTCCGGCATCCGGCGCGCCGGGTCGGCCGCGCTCGACCTCGCCGATGTGGCCTGCGGGCGGTTCGACGCCTTCTGGGAGCCACTGCTCTCGCCGTGGGACTTCGCCGCCGGCGCGCTCCTCGTCCGCGAGGCGGGGGGCGTGGCCACCGATCTGGACGGCGGCGAGATCGTGTTCGGCCCGTCCTCCATCCTCGCCGGGAATCCCGCGATGCACCGCTGGCTGCATGAGACCATCGCCGTCGCCACCTCACCGATGACTTCCACCACGGATCTCCGCCGCTCATGAAGCTCGTCGAATGTGTGCCCAATTTCTCCGAGGGGCGCCGCCCCGAGGTCGTGCAAGCGATCGTGAATGCGATCAAGGCGGTGGACGGCGTACTGATGCTCGACGTGTCGAGCGACGCGTCGCACAATCGCACCGTGGTCACCTTCGTCGTTCCCGCGGAGCACGCGGTAGACGCGGCGTTCGCCGGGATGCGGGAGGCCGTGGCCCGGATCGATCTCACGAAGCACCGCGGCGAGCATCCGCGCATGGGGGCCACCGATGTCGTCCCCTTCATCCCTCTCGAAGGCGCGACGATGGAGGATTGCGTCGCCCTCGCGCGCGCCCTCGGGGAGCGCGCGGCCCGCGAGCTCGAGGTCCCGATCTATCTCTACGAGCGCGCCGCGTCCACCCCCAAGCGCGAGAATCTCGCCGACATCCGCCGGGGCGAGTTCGAGGGGATCCGGGATGAGATCGCTGCGAACGCCGAGCGCGCCCCCGATTTCGGCCCGCGCCGCGTGCACCCGACGGCCGGCGCGACCGCCGTCGGCGCGCGCCCCTTTCTCGTCGCGTACAACGTCTACCTCGGCGAGGCCAGGAACGTCTCGGTGGCCAAGGAGGTCGCCAAGGCGGTGCGCGGCTCCAGCGGCGGGCTGCGCTACGTGAAGGGACTCGGCCTGGAGGTGGACGCGCAGGCGCAGGTCTCGATGAATCTCGTGGATATCGAGAAGACCCCGATGCACCGCGCGTATGACGCGGTGAAGATGGAGGCGGCCGCGCGCGGCGTGAACACAACGTGGAGCGAGATCGTGGGCCTGGTGCCCGAGCGCACGCTCTTCGACGCGGCGGCGCGCTATCTCCAGCTCACGAATTTTTCGATGGACCAGGTGCTCGAGCGCCGCGTGCGCGACGCCGTGCGCGGCGGCCCGAGCGTGAGCGCCTTCGTTGCCTCCGTCGCCTCCTCGGAGCCCGTGCCCGGGGGCGGCAGCGTCGCCGCCCATGCCGGAGCGCTCGGCGCTGCGCTCGCGCAAATGGTGGCCGGCCTCACGGTGGGGCGGAAGAAGTATGCGGGGGTGGACACGAAGTTCCGCGAGATCGCACTGCAGGCCTCGGCACTCGGCACTCGGCTCTCGGCGTTGGTGGAGCTGGACGCCAAGGCCTATGCCTCGGTGTCGGCGGCGTACAAACTTCCGAAGGAGACGCCGGAGCAGACGGCGCAGCGCGACGCCGCGATCACGGCCGCGTTGATCGGCGCGAGCGAGGTCCCGCTCGAGACCGCGCGCGCCTGCGCCGGGGTCGCGGCGCTGGCCGCCGAGGCCGCCGAGCACGGGAATTCGAATGCGGTAAGCGACGCCGGTGTCGCGGCCCTCCTCGCGGACGCCGCGTGCCGCGGGGCCGCGTATAACGTTCGGATCAATGTGAACTCGCTATCGGACCGGAAAGCTGGGCGCGCGCTCGCCGAGGCGGCAGCGGAGTTCGTGCGGGAGACGTCCGCCCACGCGGATCGTGCTAGGGCGGCGGTGGAACGCGCATTAAAGGCTTAAGGGCCGGTCTTGGCCTCGGTCTCGGCCTCCTTCAACTACTGAGAGTAGCTATCAGGTTGTAGGAGGTGTCAGGAGGCTGGGACGATAGAAAGCGTAGACCGTGGGATGTAGTTGCTTGAGGAGCGCACATGGCCGGATTCGGCGCGCCCGTCTAGCGACTAGCAACCACTGTCCACGCGTTCTATCGTCCTAGCATCCTGACACCCCCTACAGCCCCATAGCTACTCTCGGCCGTCGTACCGAGACGGGCAGCTACGCGCGCGTCAACACGCGGGGCCCCGCGGGCGTCACCGCAACTGTATGCTCGAAGTGGGCTGATCTTGATCCGTCCGCGGTCACGATCGTCCATCCGTCCGGCATCGTGCGCGTCTTCGGCGACCCGACGTTCACCATCGGCTCGATCGCGATCGTGAGGCCGGGCACGAGCTTCATCAGGCGCTTCGGCTTGCCGAAGTTCGGCACCTGCGGATCCTCGTGCGCGGCGGCGCCCACGCCGTGGCCGACGAGCTCGCGCACGACGCTGAAACCGGCACGCTCCACCACCGACTGGACCGCAGCACCGATGTCGCCGATGTGATTGTCCACCGTCGCGGCCGCGATCCCGGCGTCAAGCGCCTCGGCGGTCACCGCGAGCAGCTTCTTCGACGTCTCATCCACCGCCCCCACCGGCACCGTGATCGCGGCGTCCGTATAGAAGCCCTTGTACTGCACGCCGATGTCGATCGAGAGCAGATCGCCCACCTCGAGCACGCGTTGCCGCGACGGGATGCCGTGCACGATCTCATTGTTGATCGAC
>JAYUMO010000311.1:0-2202 GCA_043762555.1 Gemmatimonadaceae bacterium
GGGAAGATCACCTTCAGCATGACCGACGAGAATGTCACCATGCAATTGGTGCGTCCCTGGGTGCTGATCGGCACCGACGCGGATGGCACGGACCCGGACAGTTCGCGCGACATCGTCCATCCGCGCGGCTACGGCAGCTACCCGAAGATCCTCGGCCGCTACGTGCGTGAGCAACACTTGCTCACGCTCGAGGACGCCGTGCGCAAGATGACCTCAGGCGTCGCGGCGCGGCTCTCGCTCTTCGACCGCGGGCTGATCCGCGAGGGGATGTTCGCCGACCTCGTGCTCTTCGACCCCGCGACCGTGATCGATCACGCGACCTTCGAAAAGCCGCACCAACTGTCGACGGGGATCATCGACGTGTGGGTGAACGGGGTGCAGGTGTTGCGCAACGGGGTTCCGACCGGATTGAAGCCCGGGGTGGCAGTAAGAGGACCCGGCTGGAACGGAGAATGAAGTAAGAGCCGGTCTCGGCCTCGGCATCGGTCTCGGCAGAGAGCGGGAAGTGCCGAGGCCGAGACCGAGGCCGAGATCGGTTCCTCAGCCCCTCACCAGCTTCCTATACTTGATCCGATGCGGCTGATCCGCGTCCGCGCCCTTCCGCTTATGTAGATCCTCGATATACGCTTGGTAATTCCCCTCGAACCAGACGACCTCGCTGTCCCCTTCGAAGGCGAGCATGTGCGTCGCCACGCGGTCGAGGAACCAGCGATCGTGTGAGATGATCACCGCGCAGCCGGCGAAGTCGAGCATGGCGTCCTCGAGCGCGCGCAGCGTGTCCACGTCCAGGTCGTTCGTCGGCTCGTCGAGCAGCAACAGGTTGCCGCCGGCCTTGAGCACGTTCGCCATTTGCAGCCGGTTGCGCTCGCCCCCCGAGAGGTCGCGCACCCGCTTCTGCTGATCGGCACCGCGGAAGTTGAAGCTCGCCAGGTACGCGCGCGCGTTCATCTCCTTCTTGCCCACCGCGATCGTCTCCTGGGTGCCGCACACTTCCTGGAACACCGTGCTCGTCGGGGTGAGCTCGCGCGACTGGTCCACGTACGCGATCTGCACCGTGTCGCCGACCGCGATCGTGCCGCCGTCCGGCTTCTCCTGGCCGGTGATCAAACGGAAGAGCGTCGTCTTGCCGGCGCCGTTCGCGCCGATCACTCCCACGATCCCGCCGCGAGGCAGCGCGAAGGTAAGGTCCTCGAAGAGCAACTGGTCGCCGTAGCCCTTTTTCAGTGCCTTCGCGATCACGACGTCGTTCCCGAGCCGCGGCGGCGGCGGGATGACGATCTCGTTCTGCGAGACGCGTTCGAAGGTGTCGGCGGCGGCGAGCTCTTCGTACTTCTGGATGCGCGCCTTGTTCTTCGCCTGTCGCGCGCGCGGCGCCATCCGCACCCATTCCAGCTCGTGCTCGAGCGTCCGCTGCCGCGCGCTCACCTGCTTCTCCTCCTGCGCGAGCCGGGTGCGCTTCTGGTCGAGCCAGCTCGTGTAGTTCCCCTCCCACGGGATCCCGGCGCCGCGGTCGAGCTCCAGGATCCACTTCGCCACGTTGTCCAGGAAGTAGCGGTCGTGCGTGATCGCCACCACCGTGCCGGGGAATTCCGCCAAATGCCGCTCCAGCCACGCCACGCTCTCGGCGTCGAGGTGGTTCGTCGGCTCGTCGAGCAGCAGCAGATCTGGCTGCTCGAGCAGCACCCGGCAGAGCGCCACGCGTCGCCGCTCACCGCCCGAGAGCTTGCCGACGTCCGCCTCCGGCGGCGGGCACCGCAGCGCGTCCATGGCGATCTCGATCCTCCGGTCGAGGTCCCAGAGATTGTGCGCGTCGATCTGCTCCTGTACGCGCGCCTGCTCATCCACGAGCTTGGTCATCGCGTTGTCCGACATCGGCTCGGCGAATTTCGCCGAGATCTCCTCGAACCGCTTGAGGAGCGCGCGCTGCGCGGCGACCGCGAGATCCACGTTGCCCTTCACGTCCAGCTTCGGATCGAGCTGCGGCTCCTGCGGCAGATATGCCACTTTCGTGCCCTGCGCCGGCCACGCCTCCCCTTGGAAATCCTGATCGACGCCGGCCATGATGCGCAGCAGCGAGCTCTTCCCCGCGCCATTGCCGCCGAGCACGCCGATCTTGGCGCCTGGGTAGAATGACAACCAGATACCGCGCAGGATCTCCCGGCTGGGCGGGACGACCTTGCGCAGGTCCTTCATGACATAGAT
>JAYUMO010000312.1:0-1700 GCA_043762555.1 Gemmatimonadaceae bacterium
GCGTGAGCTTTGAGCTCGCGTGCATGGGGAGGACCGTGCACAGCACTTGCGCGCTGGAAGTCCATCCGACGCGATACTAGCGCCCCATCTGCTTCTTGAGCTCGTCGAGCCGGCGCTCCGCGTCCGCCGCGCGGGCGGCGCGCTCGGCCTCGCGGCGCAGCGCGTTGTGCTCCGTCTCGCGCTCGTCCAGCCCCGCCTGCGCCGCCGGCGCCGAGGGCATCGGCGGCCGCTTCGCCTTCGCCGCCATTTCTGTGAACTGGGCGTGCATCTCCGCGAGGTCCCCCTCGCCGAGCGAGACCTCCGTGTCCAGCGCCGCCAGCTTGCGCTCGAGCATCGCCGCGCGCTCGGCGTGCTTCTTCTCGTAGCGCTCCGCCACCGCCACCGTCTCGGCGTCGTTGATCTGCGCCGCGAGCTGGCCGCGCCGGCGCACCGTCTCGAGCTCGGCGCGCTCGTGCGCGAGCTGCGCCGCCGCGTTGTCGCGCGCCTCACGCGCCTGGCCCACGGCCAGCTTCGCCTCCACGAGCGCGTCGCGCATCATCGCGACGGCCGCCGGCGTCGATCCGCCCGCCAGCGCCTCCCGCAACGCCTGCTTTAACTGCTCGAACACGTGAGCGCGCCGCGCACCGGTCAGGATTTCCGTGGAGTGCGCGCGTAGAAGTCGCTCATCAGCCGCTCCACCTCGCGGCTCTTGCACTTGGGACAGGCGACCTTCACACGGGCGTAGTCGGTGATCCGCTCGCGGACGGCGAAGTGCTCGCCGCACTTCTTGCAGCGGAATTCATAGGTGGGCATGGGGCCTCCTCGCGGAATGGTGGTGCACGCGTGTAGGATACCAGCCGTCCCCGCGCGCGCAAGCACGCCCGCCAAGCCGGATCGCCCATGCCGCCGATCATCGCCATCACCGCGCCCCTCCGCACCGACGATCACGCCGTGCGCGTGCGGCTCGGCGTCTCGTACGCGCGCGCCGTGGAGCACGCGGGGGCGCTCCCGGTGCTCGTCCCGCCGCTGCTGCGCCCCGAACACGCCGCGGGCATCCTCGATGCGGCGGACGCGCTGCTCCTCACCGGCGGCGAGGACGTGGACCCCGCGCGATACGGCGCGCCGCGCCACGCCACGGTGACCGACGTGAGCACGGAGCGCGACGCCACCGAGATCGCGCTCGTCGAAGCGGCGCTCGTGCGCGGTAAGCCGGTGCTCGCCATCTGCCGCGGCATCCAGCTCATGAACGTCGCCTTCGGCGGCACGCTCATCCAGGACATCCCGAGCGAGCGCCCTGACGCGGTGGCGCATGACTCGGACGACGCCCAGCGCGCCGTGCGCGTGCACGACGTGCGCGTCGATCCGGGCACGCGGCTCGCCGGCGCGCTCGGCGTGGTCGCCCTTCGGGTGAACTCCTTCCACCACCAGGCGCCGGACCGCATCGCCGCGCGCTTGCGCGCGATCGCGTGGTCCCCGGACGGGATCGTGGAGGGTGTGGAGTGGCGCGAGAGCGATTGGTGGGCCGTCGGCGTGCAGTGGCATCCCGAGGAGCTCGACGGCCGCTGGGAGGCGGGACTCTTCAACGCCTTCGTGGAGCGCGCCGCCGGCGCGCGATAGCGCTCCCTAGCCCGCCTTCCGCCAGCGCGCCGCGTCGCGTACCTGGCGCATGAGTCGCTCGGGCGAGCTCTGGTGCGGGAAGAGCAGCGTGTCGCTCACCCGGT
>JAYUMO010000313.1:0-5378 GCA_043762555.1 Gemmatimonadaceae bacterium
CGGTCCCGTGCCTCGCGGTGACGATGCTGTCGAGCATCCGCGTGGTGTATCGCGACGGAATTACGTATTCCATCCCCTGGATCTTCGCCGTGTAGCCGCCCTTGGCCCGCGCCGCCGCGGCCTCCGTCGCCGCCGCGGCGATGTCCGCCGGCATCTCGCCGTGCGTCTTCCGCTCGGTCAGGTCGTTGAAGATCCGCGGCGAGCTCACGATACTCGCCTGCTCTGGATGAGCGAGCGGCACGCGGATGACCTCGATCCGGAACCGAGCCGAATTCTGGTCCTTGTCCGGCGTCAGCGTCGAGCACCCCGCAAGTTCGGTCGGCGACCGCACTCCCGCCGAGCCGGAGACGTAGATGTAGATGTTCGCCGGGTCGTTGGGGTCGGTGACCACCGTGTGCGTGTGCGACCCGCGGCAGGTCTGCACGTTCGCGATGTATCTCGGATTGGCGATGTCCGTGATGTCGAAGATGCGGATGCCGCGCAGTCGCGCGACGCTGACGGAGTCGTGCACCCCCTGCGTGCCGCAGTCGAGACGGCCGCCCGTCCCCTCGCCTGACACGAAGAGCAGATTCTTGTAGACGGAGACGTCGCTCTGCGATGCCGGGCAGAGAAATCCGATCTTGAGCGTCGGCTTGGCCGCGTTGGAGATATCCCACACCTGGAAGCCGTTGTAGCTCCCCTGGATCGCATACTGCGCGGAGAAGGCGAGATCGGAGTTCGTCTCGCCGAGGAATTTCTCCGACGCGGGGGTGGTCGAGACCAGGCGCATGTTCCAGAACGCCATGCCGGCGTCGAACATCCCCGCCTTGAGCCCGACCCGCGGGTCGGGACTGGGTGCCACGGTGGACATATTCGTTCCGCCCGATGATGCGCACGCGGCGGCGGCGGCCAACAGTATGGTGTACGTCAGCGAGCGAAGGGCGGACGAATTGCCGGCGACGACATTCATGGCGGATACCTGTGTGGGAGCGGGGACGAGCTGAAGAGCGCGGGACGCCGGGCGGTTCATTGGCCAGGCGAGGCGAAGAGGAGATTGGCGAGCATTTTTTGCATGCGGGCGATCTCCGTGGTCTGATCGGCGTACACACCGGAGGCGAGCTTGAAGACCGCGTTCTCTTCTCCCGCCCCTTGCGCGAACAGTTGGTTCACCATGGTGATCGCCCCCTGGTGGTGCTGGATCATGAATGTCAGGAAGAGGCGATCGAACTCCGCCCCGCGCGCCCGGTCGAGCTCCGCCAGCTGCGCGCCGGTGAGCATTCCGGGCATCATCATGGCGGGCTCCATCTCGGGCATCATGGCGTGGGGGGCGTTCGCGTCTGGCACCGTCTGATGGTGGTCCCGCAGCCAGCGCTGCATGAGCGCGATCTCATCCTGCTGGCTGACGATGATCCGCGCGCACAGGGTCTGGACCGACGGGCTCGCCCCGTGCGACGGTGCCCAGCCGGCGATCAGGATCGCTTGCGCGTGGTGATGGATCATGCCGGACATGAAGCGCACGTCCGCCGCGCTGAACGTGGGATGAGTGCTGTCAGCCCCGGCCTGCGCGGCGGCCGCAGTGCACGGCACGAGCGCGACGAACACCAGCGCCGCCGCGCGCAGATGCGACAATGGCTTCTTCATGGCCTGCGTTCTCATTGCGACGCCCTCAGTGCGGACCAAACAAGATGGGGCACCGGAGGCGCCGCTTCCAGGGCTCCGGAACGCGCGGGTGTGGCCCTCATCGTTTCGCTGTTCGTCATCGGTGATCTCCGCTAATGGCGCCGTGTGCGCCCACGTCTCCTCTCCCTGGCCTTCAATTCCGCGAGCCCCGCGATCGCGCGCCCGCCCCATGCTAGTGTGGCCCCGGCGATCCACCCGCCCGCTGCGTGCCCCTCACAATGTCCAGTCGCAGCTCGGTCCACCCGTCCACCTGGTAGTACTGCACCCGTAGCTCGTGGCGCCCGGCCGGCAGCGGCACTGCATCGACCACCGACTCGTGCGACGTCCAGTCGTCGATCACGAGCGTGCCATCCACCCAGACGCGCACGGCATCGTCGCTGATCGTGCGCAGCGTGTACGTGCCCGGTGCGAGGGTGATCGACGACGTGGCCTCGAGCGCCCACTTGGACTGCGGCACCGTGGGGCCGGTCGGCCGGTACCACTCGTAGTCGAGGCGGCTCGCCTGCAGCGTAGCCATCGGTGCGCCGCGCAGCAGCGCGGCGAACGCATCCGTCTTGCTCCGCGGATCGGTGCTGTCACTCCACGCGAAGAACCCCACCCGCCAATCCTGCGCCGGCTCGAAGACGCCGAAGGAGAATCGCACCGGCGCGTGTGCTGCCGGCCCGTCGTACTTCAGGGTCAGTGCCCAATCGCCGGCGGAATCGGGCTTGGGCGTCACGGTGATCGTGTCGTTCATTCGCCCCGACGTCATGGACAATGCGAAGACGCCGCGGCGCGACACGGTGGTCCAGCGTCCCGCGGGGCCGACCACCGCGATGCGCACCGACACCGAGTGCGTGCTGTCGATCGGCCAGAGCTTCGGCGACCGCCAATCGTATGGCCCCCACTCGTCCACGATCATCGCCGAGCGGTCGCGCTTGGACATCGGCGACGACGGGATATCGCGCCTCGTTCCAGAGGCATCCGGCGCGAGGCGCGCGAACTCCGGCGGGAGCGGGGGCATCGCGGCGCATGGATCGGCGACTGGCGACGCGCTCGCGCTCTTCACGACGTTCGTGTCGATGCGAACCTCCGACGTGTCCGTGAAGGCGACCACGGTGTCCACCGCCGCGAAACTGTTATGCACCGCTATCGCCTCGCGCGTGTTCGCAATGCTCAGCGCGACGCGACTGTGATCGACCACGTTCCCGTCGATCCGCACCCGCCGGCTGTCGGTATCGCGGTGCTTCGGATAGCCCCAGTCGCTCGGCTCCACCTTGTCCCCCCAGAGCCGGATCGCGGTGACGCTTCCGTCGAAGCGGTTCGACGCGATGACATTGTCCTGCCCATGCTCGATGGCGACGCCGAGGCGGTTTCGCAGGAAGCAGTTGCCCACGACCGCCGACTCGAAGCTGTAGCCACCCCACAAGCCATAGTCGCTCCCCTCGGCGCGATTGCCCACGAAGAGGTTGCGGCTGAAGGTAGCCTCCATGGCGTTCGCCGGGGCGAAGCTGAAATCGTTGCCGAAGAAGAGATTGTCGTTCGCGCCCCCCTCCCCCGTATCCATGGTACTCTGCCCCGCCCAGAGGAAGAGCCCGTCGCCGCCGTGCGTGGCCGAGTTGTACGCCACGACGTTGCGCGAGCTCTGCTCGAACAATAGAAGGTCCGCCGAGTCCTGCCCGCGCCAATAGAAGCCGTTGCTGTAGCCGCGCACGTTGTAATCCAGGCGGTTGTGCAGGATGCGATTGTCGGAGCTGCGATAAAGCCCGATCCCGAGCCCGGAATTGAACTGGATCGTGTTGTCGTGAATGCGCAGGTGATCGCAGCGCGTGAGCATTAGGCCGTTCATCCCCTGCTCGGCACGGACGCCGCGGATCTCGCCGCCGCTCACGCCGTCGAGGTAGACGCCAGCGCCGTAGCGGAGCCATTCATCCTTCTCGTTGTGATGGAAGGAGAGCCAGTCGGCGATGCTCTCATGCTCCACCAAGCTGTACAGTCGCGGTTTCCAGCTGGAGCCGGCGTCGACGCCGTCGATCGTGAGACCCTTGGTGCCGCGGGCGAGGATGTTCACGCGGTAGCCGTGGATCGCGCCCCCCTTGATCGTGATGTTCGAGCCGCCCTCCACGCGGATCGCGACGCCGGCGGCACGATCGGGGTCGGCGCCAGATTCAGTGCCGAGGAGCGTGGCGCCGTTGAGATCGAGGGTGATGTCGTCGCCCTTGATGATGATCAGGGCGGAATCGAGCGACGCGGCGGCAGTGAGCCGATAGGTCCTTCGCGTGATCGTTATCGTGGCGGACTTGGTGATCACCAGGCCGCGCGTGAGTACTATAGTAGGTGCGGGTTTCTTGACGGGCGCCTGAGCGCCGGACCCATCGAGCGAGATGGCCAGGGGGAGAGCGGCGAGAAGCCGGCGCGTGGCGCGGGAGCCGACCATCGGCCGCTACGGCTTCGGTGCGAGAAGGCTCGCAAGATCCGGGTATTCCCGACGCACCAGGGGCCAGACCGCCGCCGCCGGCGGCTCCTCGAGAGGCGGTTGCAACACACTCGGGTATGCGAGCGCGGGGGGCAGCGTGGCTCCGATCAGGCCCACCCGAAATCCACGGCGATGCGTCGCGAAGTCGACCAAGACCGCCGCCTCCGACGTTACCGCCGTCAACGGGAGGAGATACAGCGCATCGCAGCGATGCACACCGAATGTCCGAATGATGGTCGTGTCGGCGGAGGACACCCGTGACGCGATCGCCGCACTGTTGACCGGGCCGACCGCCCGAGCGAGAGGATCCTCGAAGTGCGCGGAGTCCTGAGCACCGGCTGCGCCGCCAACGCACATGGCGGCGACTGCCAGCGACGCTGCGATGCGTTGGACCGAGTCGCGTGTCATCGTTTGCGTTCTCCGTCGCCGATTTCCGCGATACGGCCTTACGATGTCTTGCTGGTCGGAGTCCTCGCGCTAAGCACCGCAACGATGGCCGCCGGAACACCGATCACCAGATTCGACCAGATCGCGATCTCGCCGGTCGGCCAAGCAGTTCGGCAGGGCGATGGGCAGAGCGAGATCATCGTGGCGGCACCGAACAGGATGAGGATCCCGCTGTAGATCACGAGGACGATCATGGCTCGACGGCTCTCGTGGGACGCCGCGACCAACGCCCAGATCCAGCCGGCGAAGAAGGCCAGAGCGACCAGGGTGACGGTCCCGAAGCGGGATGTCGAGATCCCGATCTCATGATAGACGAACGCGTAGTCGACGAACTCGCGCGCCAGGAGCGAGAGCAGCGAGGCCCCTGAGAGGATCAGGGCTGCCTTCCGAATAGATTCAGATGAGCGCATCGCGTCCTCCGAGCGCATTCGGCGGTGAGAGGGCCCGGACCATGAGACCAGCGGTGAGCCGTCGAGCGGGGATCAGGCGGCCGCCGTGGCGGTCGCACCATCGCTCGGCGCCAATACCGGGAGGACGACGCCGACGAGCACGAGCGCGGGAACATCCCCCATGAGGTGGCCCATCTGCGCGGCGTCCTGGAACGACTGCACCGTCATGATCCCCGCGTGCACGAGACTCGACCAGGCGGCGAACAGGATGAGACTCCGGTTCTTGCTCGGGGCGCGGCTCGCGAGCAGGAGGAAGACTCCCAGCGTGGCGTACACGCCGACGATCATCTGTTCGTACAGAGACTGATTGGGCACCCAGCGCCAGCCCGCCGGCCACAGCCGCGAGAGCGGGAATATGCCGACGAGGA
>JAYUMO010000314.1:0-1930 GCA_043762555.1 Gemmatimonadaceae bacterium
AAGGTCTTCAACGGCAAGAAGCAGGTCTCGATGTTCGAGATGACCAAGCTCGCCAGTCGGCACATGAAATAACGCGGGACCTCGGTCTCGCGTTCGACGGGGGCGGCTCGCTCGCGGGCCGCCCCTCTGTTGTCCCGGGCTCTTGTGCCGCGTGCGCCGCCGCGCAGAATTCCCGGGTCGTCCGCTCGAACTCTCGAAAAACCCCCCGGCCCCCGAGCCACCGTGGCCGCACCGCCCCGCACCGCCTCAAGGTCCAAGTCGAAGCGCGCGAAGAACGGTACCGCCGGGGCGGCGAAGTCGCCGGCCGACTCGCGCCGGGCGAGCCTCCGGCTGGTGCTCGAGGTGTTCGCGATCTGGGCCGTCGTCCACACGCTCTTCATCGCCGGCTACCGGATCCCGTCGGGGAGCATGGAGCCCACGCTGCAGGTGGGCGACTTCCTGTTCGTGACGCCGCTCCCCTATGGGCCGCACCTCCCCTTCACGCCGTGGAACCTGCCGGGGTTCACCGATCCGAAGCGCGGGACGATCAACGTCTATGAATCGCCGCCGCAGCACTTCGATCCGGCGATGCACGGGGATTCCATGCCGACCGTCGTGAAGCGGATCGTCGCCATTCCAGGCGACACGATCTTCATGCGGCAGGGGGTGTTCTCCGTGAACGGGATCGAGCAGCGGCTGGCCGTGGTGCCGGGGCCCGGGACGAGCAGCCCGAGTGAGGCGAGTCCGCTCTTCGCGTGGCAGCGGCGCTTCGAGCTCACCGGCACGCGCTTCGGCGAGCCTCCCGCGACGATCACGCACGACGATTGGGGCCCGCTCCTCGTGCCCGCCGGCCACTACTTCTCCCTCGGCGACAATCGCTACAACTCGATCGACGCGCGCTACTACGGCTTCATCCCACGCCACAATTTGCGCGGCCGGCCCCTCTTCATCTATTTCTCCTTCGACCTCGATGACTGGAGGCTCCGATGGAGCCGTCTCGGGAAGGTGCTGTGGCGCTCCTAGCGGATGGCGAGCCGGTCGTCGCGCGCGCGTCGTTCGTGCGCGGGCTCTCGCTCTTCGGCGCGATCGCGCTCGTCGCCGGCAACATGCTCGGCACGTCGCTCTACAATCTGCCGGCGTCGCTCGCCGGCAAGGCCGGCCCGATCGGGCTCCTCTCCTGGCTCATCACCGCCGGCGGCTTCCTCTTGCTCGCGCTCCTCTACGCGTCGCTCGGCACGCGCTTCCCGCGCACCGGCGGGCCGTACGTGTTCGCGCGCGAGGCGTTCGGCGACTTCGCCGGCTTTCAGGTGGTGTGGATGTACTGGCTGAGCGCGGTGGTGGGGAACGCGGCGATCGTCACCGGCGCGATCGCCTACGCCATCAAGTTCAGCCCGGCGGTCGCCGGGAACACCATTCTCCAGGCCCTGCTCGCATTCGGGATCCTGTGGACCCTCTGCGTGCTCAATATCCTCGGCATCAAATGGGGCGCACGGATCCAGATGTCCATCCTGTTGATCAACCTCGTCCCCCTCACCCTGCTCGGCATTGCGCTCTTCCAGTTCCATCCGGAGAACCTGCATCCCTTCGCGCCGCACGGCGTCGGCGCGCTAGCCACCGGATCGGCGTTGCTCGTGTGGGCATACTCCGGCATCGAGTCGGCCACCGTGCCGGCGGAAGAGATCAGCACGCCCGGCAGCACGATCCGGCGGGGGACGATGCTGGGTTTCGCGTTCGCGACGCTGATCTTCTTGGTCTCGGCCACGGCGGTCGTCGGCGTGCTGCCGAAC
This sequence comes from Gemmatimonadaceae bacterium, assembly GCA_043762555.1. GTDB lineage: Bacteria > Gemmatimonadota > Gemmatimonadetes > Gemmatimonadales > Gemmatimonadaceae > DATKOH01. Next base: position 1,767 of record JAYUMO010000314.1, read on the forward strand.
GGAGTGATCGCGACGTCGCCACGGCCGATCGAGCTGGCGGTCACTCAGGCGATCGGACCGACGGCCGGATTCATCGTGAGCATAGCGGCGGTCGCTGTGTCGATCGGCGTGCTCAATGGCTGGACGCTGATGGTGGGCCGCATCCCGTACAGCGCGGCGCAGGA
>JAYUMO010000315.1:0-1936 GCA_043762555.1 Gemmatimonadaceae bacterium
CCGATGCGGGAACGCCGACCCCCGGCACGCTGCGCGCCGTCAGCGACGCGTGAAGATCCTCGTCGTGGATGACGAGCCGGGACTGCGACAGACGCTCACTCGGATCCTCGGCGCGGAAGGTCACGTCACGATCACGGCCGGCGACGGCCAAGAGGGGCTCGCCCGCCTCGAGCCCGACGACGTCGATCTCGTGCTCTGCGACCTGCGGATGCCGACGATGTCGGGGCTCGAGATGATCGAGAAATACGCGGCGGGCGGGGGCCGGGCCCTCATCATCGCGATGAGCGCCTACGGCGACTCGGACACCGCGATCGCCGCGATGCAGAAGGGCGCGTACGATTACGTCGCCAAGCCCTTCCGCGCGGACGAGGTCGTGCTCGTGGTGCGGAAGGCCGCCGAGCGCGAGAAGCTCCGCCAGCGGGTGGCGCGCCTCGAGGGCGAGCTGCGCAGCATCCGCGGCGAGGATGAGATCGTGGGCCACAGCTCGGCGATGCGGGCCTCGCTCGACATCGCGCGCAAGGTGGCGCGGCATCCGAGCGCCGTGCTCCTCACCGGCGAGAGCGGCACCGGCAAGGAGCTCGTCGCCCGGCTCATCCACCGCAGCAGCCCGCGCGCGCAGGAGAGCTTCGTCGCCGTCAATTGCGGCGCGATCCCCGAATCGCTCCTCGAGAGCGAGCTCTTCGGCCACGCCAAGGGCGCCTTCACCGGCGCCTCGGTCGACAAGGCCGGGCTCTTCGAGGAGGCGCACGGCGGCACGCTCTTCCTCGACGAGATCGGCGACCTGCCCCTGCCGCTCCAGGTGAAGCTCCTCCGCGCCTTGCAGGAGGGCGAGGTGCGGCGGGTGGGCGCGAACGTCTCCACCAAGGTGGACGTCCGGCTCATCACCGCCACGAACCGCGACCTCGCCGCCGACATCGCCAGCGGCCGCTTCCGGGGCGATCTCTACTACCGCATCAACGTGGTGACGATCGAGCTTCCGCCGCTGCGCGACCGCCCGCAGGACATCCCCGAGCTCGCGCTGTACTTCCTCCGTCGCTACAACGAACGCCTCGGCCTCGGGGTCGAAGGGGTCGCGCCGGCGGCGATGCGGCTGCTCACGGAGTATGCCTGGCCGGGCAACGTGCGCGAGCTCGAGAACGTGATCGAGCGCGCCCTCGTGCTCACGCATGGTCCGACGATCGATCCGGAGCACCTCGCGGACTTCGTGCGCGGCGGCGAGCGCGCCGGTCCGCCCCCCGATGACCTGTCGATCAAGCGGCAGACCGACCGGCTCGAGCGCACCCTCATCCGCCGCGCTCTCGAGCAGACGCGCGGTAACCGGACGCGCGCCGCCCAGCTGCTCGAGCTCTCGCACCGCGCGCTCCTCTACAAGATCCGAGAGTACAACCTCGGCGAGTGATCGCGGCTCGCGCCGCGCCGTGCGCCGCCGCGCGATGATCGGCTGACGCGCCGCGCCGGTGCGCCTCGCAGATTGCCGGCGCCCTCCACCCGCAGGCGCCGATGTCGCACGCTCCCGCTTCCACCCGCCCCGCCTTCACCCTCGCCGAGTGCCTCGTGGCCGTCACGCTCTTCGCGGTCGGCCTGCTCGCGCTGTCCACGACCGTGGTGGCCGTCCAGCGAATTACCGCCGCCGCCGCCCGGCGCGCCGAAGCGGCGGCGCTCGGCTCGGCACGGCTGGAGGAGCTGCGGGGCTCCGCGTGCGCGGCGCGCGCCGGCGGAGCGCAACTCACGCACGGCATCGCCGAGGAGTGGCGCGTTTCGGCCGGACCGGGAGTGACCCTCGCGTCCGACACGATGCGGCTCCCGCCGGCGCGCGGCGTCGCCGCGATCGCGGTCGGGCTTTCGGCCGCGTTCCCGTGCTGACCGGGCGCCGCGGCTTCACGCTCGCCGAGCTCGTGGTGGCGATCGTCATCGCGGGGGTGCTCGCGGCCGCGGT
>JAYUMO010000316.1:0-1754 GCA_043762555.1 Gemmatimonadaceae bacterium
GGCGGATTGTACCTCGAAGCGCTGCACATGACGCGCGTCGCCCGCGAAGCGTACGTCCTGATCTGCGGCAAGTACCCGCACCCGCAGACCATCGTCCCCGGCGGCATGAGCTCGACCATCACGCTCACGGTGATGAACGAGATGTACATGCGCCTGAGCCAGTTCTTCGACTACGGCAAGAAGATGGCCGGGATTTGGGAAGACCTGACCAACTTCTTCTACGCGTATGATCCCTCGTACAAGATGGTCGGCGCCCGCCGCGCGAACATCATTGATACCGGCATCTTCGACGATCCGGGCGCGTACGACGCCACGTACAAGAATGCCAACGAGTGGGGCAATCGCCGCTGGTGCACGCCAGGCGCGATCGTGGACGGCAAGCTCGTCACGACCGACCTGCACAAGATCAACATGGGCGTCGAGGAGTTCATCGAGCACTCGTATTATGACGAGTGGACGGGGAGCGGCCAGCAACAGCATTTCCCGACCGATCCGGCCGGCCATCCGCTGAGCCCGTACCACCCGTGGAACAAGGTCACCAAGCCCAAGCCGGGCGCGCAGAGCTGGAAGGAGAAGTACACGTGGGATACCGCGCCGCGGTGGGATCGCTACGGGATGGAGGCCGGTTGCTATGGCCGACTCTGGAATACGGCCGTCGCGCAAAAGATGCCGGCCAATCCCTTCATCGAGTCAACCGGGCATTCGCTCAAGATCCGCCTGCCGGCCGGCAAACTCCCCGAAACGCAGATCGAGTGGAAGGTGCCCGACGTCTGGAACGCCTTCGAGCGCAACCGGGCCCGCGCCTACTGCGTCGGATGGACTGCGATGATCGCCATGAACACGTGGCTCGCCTGCATGGAGCGCCTCAAGGACGGCGACACGAAGACGTCCACGAAGTTCGAGATCCCGAAGCGCGGGGAAACCATGGGCGTCGGCTTCTGGGGCGCCGGCCGCGGGTACCTCACGCATCACCTCGTCCTCGATCGTGGCGCAGTGTCGAACTACCAGATCGTGACGCCGTCCACGTGGAATGCCTCGCCGACGGATCGGTGGGGACAGCCGGGCCCGTACGAGGAGGCGGTCATGAATACGCCGCTCCTCGAGGAATCGAGCGATCCCAAGGACTTCCGCGGCATTGATATCCTGCGCGCGATCCGCAGCTTCGATCCGTGCATGCCCTGCACTACGCACATCCAGTCGGAGGCCGGCATGATCACGCGCGAAGTGAACACCTGTGCCTGCGGGCTGGACGACTGATCGCATGACGCCGGTGCCGGCGGGGCGAACGGTGATTGGTGGCGTCGGGTACCGCAACCTGCGCGACCACTCGCTCGGCATCGTGATGAGCGATGAACTCGAACCGCTCGCCAACCCGCCGCAGCTCCTGATCGAGGATCTGTGCTACGGGCCGGTCGCGGTCGGTCAGTGGCTGCTCGACGAAGCCCTCACCGCTCCCATCACGCGCGCGGTGTTCGTCACCGCCATCGCGCGTGAGGATGGCCGGCCCCCGGGCACCATTACCGCGTACCGGTGGGACCGGGTGCTCCCCAACGAGCAGGAGATCCAGCGCGCCGTCGCCGATGCCGTCACCGGCGTGATCCTGCTCGACAACACGCTGGTCGTCACCGCGTGGATGCGAGCGCTGCCCGAGGAAACGATCGTCGTGGAGGTCGAGCCGATCGAGCACGCCTTTGGCGATGAAATGAGCGCCCCCGTCGCGGCGGCGTATGCCGAAGCCAAGCGACTCGTGATGC
>JAYUMO010000317.1:0-1774 GCA_043762555.1 Gemmatimonadaceae bacterium
GTGCCGCCGAGGTCCACCTGCGAGATCGACGCCTCGGCCGGGAATCTCTCCCCGGATTTCCGCAGTCCGTGGATGGCGCGGCGCGCGCCCATGAGGCGAGCGCTCGTGCCGCCGCGCGCGAAATCGGCAACGTGCCCGGGGTGGAGCCCGCGCACATCGGGCGGCAGGAGTTTCCCCAGCGGCTGGCCGATGATCTCTTCGGCGCGATAGCCGAAGATCTGCTCGGCGCCGTGATTGAAGAGGACGATGCGCTGCGATCCGTCCATCGAGATGATCGCGTCGGCGGAGATGCCGACGATCCCCGCGAACTTGGCATCGGCGAGGCGGAGTCGCTCCTCCAGCGTCGCGATCTCGGCGGCGGTCAACGCGGGTGCCGAGCGCGTTTTTTTCTTCGACGACGTGCTCGATCGCGCGGCGCGCTTCCCGGTCTTCACGGTCGGTCGGCGCCTCTCGACGAGAACATGTCCTCCAAGCCCGTCGCACTCGCAACCCGGCGCGCCGCGCCCGCCATGCGCATCGCCTGCGCGCTGTCGCCGCGCTGCGCCAGCACCTGCGCGAGGTTCAGCGCCGTGGCGACGTAGATGTAGGGGATACTCACCGACGCCCGGTCCACCCACAGGCCGCGCCGGATCACCGCCTGTGGACCCAGGAAGTCGTTGTCCCAGAGCTGCACCGACGTGGAGAGATCGAGCCAGCCTTCGGCGGTGAGCACCGTGTCGCGCGACGGCGTGGGCGGTTGCGGCAGGAGCTTTCGCGCGAGTCCCTGCGTGAGCAGATAGCTGTTGAGACCGAGCGACTCCGCGTAGCCGCCGGTGGTCCGGCTGAAGTAGACCGGGCGCGCCGGATAATCGTCGCGGATGATGCGAAGGATCACGATGCTCGCGCGCTCGAGCATCTGCGGCTGGAGCGTGGCCTCGATGCGATCCTTCTTGAACAGCTGCGGCGACCGGATCTCCATCCCCTCGGGGAGCGCGTCCGCCTGGAGGAGGGTCATGCGAATGGGCGACCCCAACGGCCTCGGCCAGGTGCGCTCGCGATAGAGGGCCGGCCCCTTCGCCGCATCGTACTCGTACACGGGCCGCCGGATCATCTGCCGGATGTACCAGTCGGTGTTGAGCAGCGACGTGCACAGGACGAGCACGTCCTTGCGGATCCCCTCCACCTCCTGCGCGTACCAGAGGGGGAAGGTGTCGTTGTCACCGGCGGTGACGAGCACGCCGTACGGCTCCACCGAGTCGAGCAGATCGTGCGCGAAGTCCCGCGTGTCGGTCTGATGGGCGCGCGAGGCGGCCCGCCAGTTCGTGGCGAGCGGCACGAAGCCGAGCAGCAGCACCCACGACGCGAAGATCCAGCTGCGCCGCGTCGGGATCTCGAGCGTCTCCCGGCCGAGCTTCACGGCGGTGACGCCGAAGAGCTCGGCGATCCCCTCCCACACCCAGATGAGCCCGAGCGCGGCCCACACCCCCCACGCGGCGAAGCTCACGATGAAGAAATAGTCGCGGTCGCGCACCTCGCGCGGCACGCTCTCGCCCAACTGCGGCGCCTGCGAGTGGCCATACTTGAAGTTGAGATAGAAGATGAGCAGCAGCGTGAGCGTGAACATGAACGTGCCGAAGTACCAGAAGCTCCGGCGGTCGCGCTTCCAGTGCACCCAGCCACCGGCGGCGCCGAGCAGGAAGAACACGACGGCGAGGGCGGTCTGCGTGAACCCATTGGCGCCGTTCGGATCGCGGAACCACTGCCACTTGAAGTAGAACCACCAGAGCCCGAGCTG
>JAYUMO010000318.1:0-2922 GCA_043762555.1 Gemmatimonadaceae bacterium
TCGGCAACGACGTCGCGGCGGCGATTTCGTCGAGTGGCGTGCCGGCGATCGGGCAGGGGGGGATGCGGACGTTCGTCATCCTCGCCTTCGCGCTCGGCATCGCCATCGTGTGGACCTACGCGGCGGTGCGGCCGCGACTCGGCCCGGGACCGATGACGGCGCTGTACGTGGGCGCCCTCGCGTGGTTCTTCGTCTACCTCTTTCCGGGCATCGGCCTCACGGCCATGGGACTGTTCCAGGGGCGGCTCACAATGGTCGCGCTCCTCTGGGGCTTGGTTGAGGTGCTGATCGCGACGAATGCAGGGGCGTATCTGTACAAAGAGCCGGCGAAGGCTTGAGGGCGGCGTCGCGCCTTCGGGGCGCCGCTTTCTGACGAGCACTGAAGTGAATTTTTTTGATCCGGGAATCGGGACTCGGGAATCGGTGGAGGAAGAACAACTTTGAGGTGGCCACCATTCCAAAATTGCCATGCCATCACCGATTCCCGATTCGCGATTCCCGGATATCGACCCGGGGCAACTGAGTACTGACATGCGTACGCCCTCGATCGCCGTTCGCCGTATCGCCGTGTTGCTCTTGGCCCTCGCGGCCGGTTGCGCCACCAATCCGGTCACCGGCAAGAGCGAGCTCTCGCTTGTGTCCGAGTCGAGCGAGATCTCGATGGGCAAGAAGAGCGCCGACGATGTCGCGGCGACGGTCGGCCTATACCCCGATTCGGCGGTGCAGCGCTACGTGTCGGCGCTCGGCGCGTCGCTCGCGGCGCGCACCGAGCGCCCGGGCCTTCCTTGGCAATTCGCCGTGGTGGACGATCCAGCGGTGAACGCCTTCGCGCTGCCGGGCGGCTACGTGTTCGTCACGCGCGGACTGCTCACGCATCTCAGTAGCGAAGCCGAGCTCGCCACCGTGATCGGCCACGAGGCCGGCCACGTGGCGGCCAAGCACAGCGTCCACCAGATGAGCGAGGCGGAGCTGGCCACGCTCGGACTCGGGCTCGGCATGGCGCTCTCGAAGGACATCGCGAAGTACGGCAACGTGGCGGCGGCGGGGCTGGGGATCCTCTTCCTCAAGTTCAGCCGCGACGACGAATCGCAGGCCGACCAGCTCGGCTTCAAGTACGCGCTCGCCGACAGCTTCGACGTGCGCTGGATGGTGCCGGTGTTCGTGATGCTCGACGGGGTGGGGAAGCTGAGTGGCGGCAGCAAGTTGCCCGAGTGGCAGAGCACGCACCCCGATCCGCAGAACCGCGTGGCGGCCACGAAGGCGCGGCTCGCCGCGCTGACGGTGGACCTCTCCACGTACAAGCTGGGCCAAGCGCGCTATCTCAGGCTGATCGACGGCATGGTGTACGGGGAGGATCCGCGCCAGGGCTACTTCGAGGGGACGCTCTTTGTCCATCCCGCGTTGAAATTCGGCTTTCAGTTCCCCGTCGGATGGAAGACGCAGAATCGTGCCGACGCGGTGCTCGGCATGAGCGCGGCGCAGGACGCGCTGATCGAGCTGCGCCTCGTGAGCGGCGCTACCGCCGAGGCGTCGCAGAAATTCCTATCGCAACAGGGGGTGCAGAGCGAGGCGCCGACCCACACGACGATCCACGGGCTGCCGGCGATGGTGACCGTCTTCAGCGCACAGGACGCGAACCAGGCGGCGGTGCAGGGCTACGTGGCCTTCATCGAGTACGACGGCGCCACGTATCAGATCCTGTCGTACACGACCGCGGCCAAATTCAGCAGCTACGCGTGGGCGTTCCAGCGTTCGCTGGGCAGCTTCGAACCGATCACCGATGCGGCCGTGCTGAAGACGCAACCGGTCCGCGTGCACGTAGAGCGGATCCCGCGCGCGATGACGCTCAAGGAGTTCAACACGAGCTCTCCGTCCACCATCTCGTTGCAGGAGCTGGCGCTGATCAATGGTCTGGAAGTGGGGGCGACGCTCCAACCGGCGCAGTTGGTGAAGCGGGTGAGCAAGTAGGTCGGTCTGTTGAGCAAGTAGGTCGGTCTTACCGAAGAGGCCCCGCAGGCGCATGTTAAGCGAGGAACACTTGCCGTATTATAGAGTATGGCGGTATCGGCCCAACCTCGGAGGGGATCATGCAGTTCGCGCATGAATCATCAAACGCTACGCGTGCGCTGCGACACCGGTGCTCGCCTATTGGCCGGGGGATCGCCGCCGGTGCCTTCCTCGGCGCGCTCGCGGCGCCCGCTTCGGCGCAGCTCGACATCTCGGCCGCCGCGCACGCCAGCACACTGGGGTGGGGATTGGAGGGCGACATCCTGTTGACGCCGCACATCGGGGCGCGGGCGATGTACAATGAGTACACGTACTCGCTCTCGAAGACATCCAGCGGCAACACGTACGACGGGACGCTTAGCTACGAGAACTTTCCGCTCGTCCTGGACTACTATCTCAGTGCGAAAGGCTTGTTCCACCTCACGGGCGGAATCGTGCTCAACCAGAACAAGGTTGCCGCCACCGCCTTGCTCCCGTGGAGCTACAACGGCGTGACCTTTACGTCGGCCGACCTCACCGCCCCACCCGTGTTGAGCGTCACCTGGCCATCGGTCGGATGGTACGCCGGCTTCGGCTGGGGCACGCCGGTGCGCACGGGCTCCCATTTTGGTTTCGTGGCCGACATCGGCGTGATGGGGGGCGTGCCGACCGTCCAGATAGTCGCCACCTGCGCAAGCTCTTCAATCACTTGCAACAATGCCACGCCCACGTTGCAGGCGAGTCTTCAGCAGGCGGCGGATTCCATCCAGAATGACTTGAAGACCTACGCGTCGTACTACCCGGTGATCTCGATCGGCGTGAACTACAAGTTTTAGGGGCGAACTGACGGTAGGGAGAATTTCGGGAATCGGGAATCGGGAATCGGTCGAGGAAGAAAAACTTTGGCCTCACACCACTCCAAAGTTGTCATGCCAT
>JAYUMO010000319.1:0-2675 GCA_043762555.1 Gemmatimonadaceae bacterium
CCGCTACCCGAATACTTACAATGGGCATCCGCTCTGTTACGTCGGGCTCGCCGCGCAGAAGAACGGCTAGTCCCTCTACCTCATGGGCGCGTACATGCATCCGCCTCGCGCCGCCGAATTGCGCGACGGCTTTCGCGCCGCCGGGAAGCGGCTCGACATGGGGAAGTCGTGCCTCCGTTTCAAGAAGGTGGACGACCTGCCGCTCGACGTGATCGGGAAGGTGATCGCCGCTCCGGTCAGCTCTTGTGCCGGGGCGCCCGGCCGCCGTAGCGTCATGCAGCGTCCACAACAGCCCCAGTCCCCCTTTGGCGAGGATACGCGCATGGCGGAGAACGTCTACAAAGTGATCGAGTTGGTCGGCACCAGCACGGAGTCGTGGGAGAAGGCCGCCAGCGCGGCGGTGAGACGGGCGGCGAAGTCGCTGCGCGATCTGCGGGTGGCGGAAGTGCGGGAGCTGGACATCACGATGAAGGACGGCAAGAGCGAGATGTATCGCGCGAAGGTGAAGGTCTCCTTCAAGTACGAAGGAAAGTAGCCCCCGTGGCGGCGCGCGGCGGGCGCGGACTCCGCTCCCCGTTGGTGGCGGTGCTCGCGCTCGCCGCGTTCTCCGCGGGCGCCCGCGCCGGTTAGAAACGCGCCGTCAGCGCGACGCTGAGCGTGGTCGCGCGGATCGCGATCTCGTTGCCATCCTCGGTGCTCTGCTCGCGCTGCGTGAGCGCGGAATAGCGAAGGACTCCGCTGAGCGCGAGCCGCGCCGAGAGATCGTAGCGCGCGCCGAGCGAGAGTTCTCCCTCGCTCTGCGTGATCGTCACCACACCACCCTCGGAGCGCAAGCTATTCACCCACGGGAGATATCCGCCGCCCAGCGCCGCGTCCAGGCGGAGCCGCGGCAAGAGCGGGAGGCGGTACTCGACCCCGATCACCGGCACCGGCAGCTCCTGCGTCACGAAGTCCTCCTGCGTCTCGCGCGTCGCACTGCCAGCCGCCAGCGTGCCGCGGAGCACGAACGTGAGCGCGACGAAAGACAATCCGGCGCGCGCGCTCAGGTCGCCGTTTCCCACCCGGGCGACGCGCCACGAGCCGGTGAGCTCGATGGCCACGAAGTCCGAGAATTGCGTGCTGGTCGCGAGCGCGCTGTCGCCGGCGAGGGTCGTGCCGTTGAAGTAAACCGGCCCCGGCGGCGGGGTCGCGCCATGGAGTGCGAACGCGGTGAGCGTGAGCGCGTAGCGGGCGGCCGGGCTCGGCGCGTAGTCGAGCGCGAGCTCGAGCGTCTGCACCTGGTGCACGCGCAGGTCCGCGGCGAGGGACAGGCGCGTGCCGTCCACGGTATTCTCGCGCACCTGCACCCAGCCGCTCGGTGCGCCGAGGCCCGCGCCCGCGGTCAGCTCCCAATGCGTCGCCGGCGACGCCGCTTGGGCGCGCGCCGCTGGCCCCGCCAGCCACGCCACGCCGAACACCAGGGCCGCCAGGGTGGAACGCCTCCGCTGCTGGATCTCGCTGATCACGCTTGAGTATCACTGCTTCGTGATCGGCGCGCGAGCGTTCGCCGCCCGTGTTGCGGGCGCGGATCCCGGGCGTACTTTGCCATCGATGACTACGATCCCGGAGGCAGCCCCGTGCACCATCCGTCGTGCCACGCCGGCTGACATTCCCGCGCTCACCTCGCTCTCGACCGCTGGGGATCTCCAGATGACCGCGACGAGCTTCGAGGGCGCGTTGCGTAAGTGCGAGGAGCCGGTGCGGGCGTTCGTGCTCATCGGCACGCGCGCCGCCGAGCCGGTCGCCTTCGGTCTCGTGGCGCTCGTGACCGAGTTCGATCCGCCGGCGCCGCATACCGTCCCGTCGGGCTGGTACCTGATGGGACTCTTCGTGGCTCCCCCCTTCCGCCGCGGCGGCGTCGCCCGCGCGCTCACGCGTGCGCGGCTGGCGTGGATCCGCGAGCGCGCGCCGGAGGCCTGGTATTTCTCGGACGCGAGCAATGCGGCGTCGATCGCGCTGCACCGTGAGGCGGGTTTTGCCGAAGTGACGCGGGAGTTCGTCGCGCCGGGCGTCACCTTCGATAGCGGGGTCGGCGTTCTCTTTCGCTGCGCGCTCCCCGAGAGGCGGCCGAACGCGTATCTCGAAGGCGTGGTGGTCCCGTGATCCGCTTCGTGGGTGCGGCGCTCCTCGCGATCGCGCTCATGATGCCCGCGGCATCGAGCGCGCAGGCGGGCGAGCCGGGCGAATTCCCTTGGAAGGCCGGTGACGCGCCGCCGACGGTCGCCGGCGTCACGCTCGGCATCTCCCGCGCCGCACTCGACAGCGCGCTCGGGCCACCGGCGCGCGTGCAAACGCTCGGCTCCGGCGCCGATGCCCCGCGGGCGCTCTCGTATCCCGCGCTCGGACTCTCGATCGTGTTCAGCGATCTGGACGGCGTCGCCGTCATCTACCTCCTGACGGCGGAGGCCGGTGCGATCGATGAGATCAAGGTTGGGGAGGACCGCGGGCGCGTGATCGGACGCTGGGGCCCGCCGTCCACGCAGGAAGGGCAAAGCGCACTGTACATTGCGGGGAAGTGGGTGGTGGTGGTGCGCTACGATGGCGGTGGGCACGTGGCCCAATTGGGACTTGGCCGAATGGGGAATTGAGATGACCGCGATGCCGCCGAACACCGGTCCTTCCGCACCGCCCGCCGT
>JAYUMO010000320.1:0-5252 GCA_043762555.1 Gemmatimonadaceae bacterium
CCCGGGGGTCCGCCGCGGCACATCCCGCCCAAGCTGCTCACCGTGGCGCCGGAGAGCGGCAGCGTGAACATGCACGAGAAGGTGGTCAATCTCACGTACGACGAAGTGGTGTCGGAGCGGCCCGCCAGCGGTGGACAGTCGCTCAGCGACCTCGTGCTGATCTCGCCGCGCGACGGGAACCCGAAGGTCGGCTGGCACCGCATGCGCCTCGACATTCGGGGGCAGCGCCCCTGGAAACCGAACACGGCGTACACCGTCACTCTCCGCGCGGGGCTCGCGGACCTGCACAACAACGTGGTCAAGCGGCCGGTGGTCATCATCTTCTCCACCGGGCCGGCGATCCCGCACACGGTGATCAGCGGCGTGGTCTTCGATTGGCCCACCGGGAAGCCGGTGGCGAATGCGCTCGTCCAGGCCTTCCTGCCGCCCGACAGCACGCACTACATCACGCTCGCCGATTCCAGCGGCCGCTTCTCGCTGCTCACGCTGCCCTCCGGCCCGGTGACGGTGCGCGGCGTGGCCGACGCGAACAACAACCGCGCGCTCGATCCGCGCGAGGCCTGGGACACCGCGACGGTCCAGCTCCGCGACACCGTGCAGCTGGAGCTCTACGCGTTCGTGCACGATAGCGTGGGCCCGCACCTGGCCGGGCTCGCGGTGCACGACTCGCTCACCCTGCGCGCGACGTTCGACAAGCCGGTGGATCTCGCCCAGCGGCTCGACACGCTGAATTTCACCGTGCGCGCCGCGGACTCCTCGATCGTCCCGCTGCGCGCGGTGGCGACGTGGCGCGACTTCGACAAGGCGCGCCAGGACTCGACGGCGCGCGCGGATTCGATCAGCGGCAAGAAGGACAGCACGGCTGGCCGCCGCCGCGCGGCCGCGCCGACGGCGGCTCGGGACAGCGTGCCCAAGGTCCCGCCTCCGACGCCGACGCGCGCGCTGCCGCATACGGAGTTCGTGGTGATCGTCGCGCGCCCGCTGGCGCCGGGCAGCTGGTACCGGCTCGAGTCGCGCGGCGTGCGCAATCTGCTGGGTGACACGGCGACGTCCGTCCGATCGGTGCAGGTGCCCAAGCCGCCGCCTCCGAAGCCGGCGAAGGACACGACGGCCGCGCACGCGTTGCCGCCCAAACCCCCCGCGCGCGACTCCGGCGCCGCGGCGCCGCCGCCACCACCACCTTTACCGCCGCGCCCACCGCAGCGATGACCACCGACCACGACCCGCGTCGCGCGCTGCCGAGCGTAAGCGCGCTGCTCGAGAGCACGGAGCTCCGCGCGCTCCTCGATGCCGCGCCGCGCGCCGTGGTCACCGACGCGGTGCGCGACGCGCTCGATGCCGCGCGGAGTGCGCCGGGCGCCGCCCCGCGCGACGAGCGCGGATGGCTGGACGCGGTGCGGCATGCGCTCACGGCGCGCACGCGGCGATCCCTCCGGCCGGTGATCAACGCCACCGGCGTGGTGCTCCACACGAACCTCGGCCGCGCGCCGCTGCCGCTCGCGGCCCTCGAAGCGATCGCCGAGGTCGCCGCCGGCTACTCCAATCTCGAGTACGATCTCGTCGGCGGCGAGCGCGGCAGCCGCTACGCCCACTGCGTCGCGCTGCTCCGCGAGCTCACCGGCGCGGAGGACGCGCTGGTCGTCAACAACGGCGCCGCCGCGCTGCTGCTCGCGCTCAACTCCCTCGCCGACGGGCGCGACGCGCTGGTGAGTCGCGGCGAGCTCGTCGAGATCGGCGGCAGCTTCCGCGTGCCCGACATCATGGCGAAGAGCGGCGCGCGACTGGTGGAGGTGGGCACCACCAACCGCACGCATCTCGAAGATTATCGCCGCGCGCTCGGCGCGCACGCCGGCGCCGTGGTGAAGGTGCACCGCTCGAATTTCGCGCTCGAGGGCTACACCGCCGAGGTGACGGTGCGAGAGCTCGTGCTCCTCGCGCAGGGGCGCGGCGCCGCCGTGGTGCACGACCTCGGCAGCGGCCTCTTCCTCGATCTCGCGCCGTGGGGACTCACCGGCGAGCCGGTGGCCGCCGACGCCGTGCGCGAGGGCGCCGACGTGGTCACGATGAGCGGCGACAAACTCCTCGGCGGCCCGCAGGCGGGCATCCTGCTCGGGCGCGCCGAAGCGATCGCGCGCCTGCGCGTGAACCCGCTCACGCGGGCGCTGCGCGTGGACAAGCTGACGCTCGCCGCGCTGGAAGCCACGCTCGCGCTCTATCGGGAGCCGGAGCGTGCGCGCCGCGAGATCCCGACCCTCGCGATGCTGATCGCGCCGGTGGAGCGGTTGACCGAGCGTGCGGCGGCGATGGCGAAGGCGCTCGGCGGCGCGGCGCGGTGCGTCACGAGCGAGGGGAGCGTGGGCGGCGGCGCCTTCCCCACCGCAAAACTGCCCGGCGCCGCGCTCTCGCTCGCCGGCGATGCCGCCGCGCTCGACGAAAAACTGCGCGCCGGCACGCCCCCGGTGGTCGGCCGCATCGGCGACGGCCAGCTGCGACTGGACCTCCGATCCGTTCCCGAGCGCGACGACGATACGCTCCTCACCGCCGCGCGGGCGGCACTCCTATGAGCGAGCCTCGGCCGGGCGTCTTCCTCGATCGCGATGGCACGATCAATGTCGACACGGGCTATGTGGCGAAGCCGGAGGATGTCGTGTTGCTCGAGGGCGCGGCCGCCGCGATCGCCCGGCTGAACGCGGCGCGCGTGCCGGTGGTCGTGATCACGAATCAATCGGGGATCGGACGGGGCTACTATACTGAGGCCGAGTTCGCGGCGGTAGAGCGGCGGGTGGCGGAGCTGCTCGCCACCAAGCGTGCGCACGTGGACGCGACGTACTTCTGCCCGCACGCACCCGACGCCGGCTGCGAGTGCCGCAAGCCCGGGACGCTGCTCCACCGAAAGGCCGCCGCGGATCTCTCGCTCGACCTCGCGCGGTCGTGGCACATCGGCGACCGCCTGCGCGACCTGGAGCCTTCCGTCGCGCTCGGCGGGCGCGGCGTGCTCGTGCCCCGCGCGACGACGCCGAACGCCGACGTCATCGCCGCCGGCGACCGGTTCAGCGTCGCGACCACACTCGACGCCGCGGTGACGCGCGTGATCGACTCGCTCGGGTCGCCCCTTCCTGACCGGCGCAACGACGACTAACATCCCGCCCCATGACGACCCGGGTCGCGGTGCTGGCATCCGGGCGCGGCTCGAATCTCCGCGCCCTCCACGACTACCTCACGCACGACATCCGGGCCCGCGAGGTGCGCGTGACGTTGGTGCTCGCCGACCGCCCGGACGCCGGTGCGCTCGCGTTCGCCGGTGAACAGGGGATCCCCGCCTTCACGATGGACGAGGGCACGGGGGAGAGCGTGGGCCTCGCGATGCAGCTGCGCGAGCACACCATCGACCTCGTGGTGCTCGCGGGTTTCCTGAAGCTCGTGCCGAGCGGCGTGGTGCGCGCGTATCGCGGCAGGCTGCTCAACGTGCACCCGGCGCTCCTGCCCGCGTTCGGCGGCAAGGGGATGTTCGCGAAGCGCGTGCACGAGGCGGTGCTCGCGTCGGGGACGCGCGTGAGTGGCGTGACGGTGCACTTCGTGGACGAGCACTACGACCGCGGTCCGATCATCGCGCAGTGGCCGGTGCCGGTGTTCGCCGACGACACCCCCGACACGCTGGCGGCGCGCGTGCTGCGCGTGGAGCACCTGCTCCTGCCGCGCGTGGTCGCCGCGGTGGCCCGCAAGGAGTTCGCGCTCGGCGCCGACGGCAAGGTCACCGGCAAGCTGCGACGCGCCGTGGGCCGAGCGGCATTCGCGATCCAACCGCAGGAGGATGATGAGCTCGCTCTCGAGATCGATGCGGCGTTGGCGCCGTAGCGTGGCCGCGTTGGCGGCCGTCGCGGTCCTCCCCGCGGCGCTCGCTCCACGCGCGGCCGCGCAGGGCGCTCAGAGCGCACTCGCGACCTGGATCGGCCTCGACGCCCCCACGGGGCGCGAGGCGGACGCGCTGCGGATCGTACAGCAAGCGCAACCCATTTGGACACGCGACTCGCTCGGAAACCTCGTGCTCCGCCGCGGACACGGCCGCCCGCGACGCGTGGTCGCGTGCGCGATCGATCAGCCGGCGTTCGTGGTAAGCGAGATCACCGACGATGGATACCTGCGCCTCAATCCGGCGGGGAACTGGCGGCGCGGCCCCCTCTGGGACCAGTTCTTCGAGGGGCAGCGGATCCGCGTGCTCTCGCACGGCGGCTGGCTGCCGGGGGTGACGGCGGTGCGCAGCACGCACCTCTGGCGCGGCCGGCTGCCGTCGGACGCGCCGGCGACGGTCGAGGATCTCTGGGTGGACGTGGGGGCGCGATCGCGCGCCGAGGTGGCGGCGCTGGGCATCCAGCTGCTGGACGGCGTGGTGCGCGACTGGCCGCTGTGGGGATTCGGCGGCTACACGAGTGGGCCGTCGGCCGCGTCGCGCGCGGGATGCGCCGCGGTGGCCGCGGCGGGCGCGGCGGCGGTGGCCGCCGCGCCGAAGCGGGGGGAGACCGTGTTCGCGCTCACCGTGCAGGGCGGCTTCGAGTGGGCCGGGCTTGGCGCGGTGGTGTCCGCCGCCGGGGACGTGGACTCGCTCATCATCGCTGCGCCGTCCACGGGGCGTGCCGACACGCTGCGCTTGGTTCTCGGCGACACGACGGGCCCCGTCGTCACGCGGACGGTGGCGGCGCCGTTCGGGACCGCCGCCGCGCGCGTCGGCGCGGTGACGCTGCTGGCGCCGCGCGCGCTTTACGTGGGCTCGCTCGCGGAGACGGTGCGCGACAGCGACGCGATCGTCTACGCCGGCGCCGTCGCGCGCGCCGCCGGGGTGGCCGCGCCGCGCGCGCTGCCGGCGCTGGCCTCACGCCGTCCCAACGATGCGCTCGTGTACGATTCGCTCACGCCCACGGCGACGCTCATCGACGCCCTCACGCGCGTGTACGCTGTGTCGGGCTTCGAGGCGCCGATGCGCACGGCGATCATGCAGCAGCTCCCCCCTTGGGCGAAGAGCAAGGCGCGCGTGGACAGCGCCGGCAACCTGATCGTCGAGGCGGGCCCCGAGCGCGACACGGTGGCGTTCGTCGCGCACATGGACGAGATCGGATTCACCGTGATGTCGATCGCGAAAGATGGCACCGTCGCTCTCGCGAACCGGGGCGGCTTCTTCCGCTCGCTCTGGGAGGGCCAGCCCGCGCTCCTGCACGTGGCGAAGGGCGAGCCGGTGGCGGGGATCTTCCTGCCGCGCG
>JAYUMO010000321.1:0-5677 GCA_043762555.1 Gemmatimonadaceae bacterium
CCTGCCCCGCGAACGAGTAGAGCACCGACACGAGCCCGGTCCCTTCGTTCTGCCCCCACGACGTCACGAACTCCGCGTCCACGTGCGAGAAGAGCACGACGTCCACGTCCTTGAACATCCCGGCGCGCACGAAATACGCCTTGGTGCCCAGCTGCTCCTCCGCCACGCCGGGCCAGACCTTGATCGTGCCCGAGAGATGCTCGCGCTGCATGATCCGCTTCACCGCGAGGATGGCCGTGAGGTTCACCGCCTGCCCGGCGTTGTGTCCCTCGCCGTGCCCCGGCGCACCGGGGACGAGCGCTTCGTGGCACGCGACGCCCGGGCGCTGTGAGGCCTGCGGGATGTCATCGAGGTCCGCGCCGAGGGCGATCACTGGCTTCCCCGAGCCCCAGGTGGCGAGCCACGCGGTGGGGATGCCGGCGTAGTTCTCCTCCACCGTGAAGCCATTCTGTCGCAGCATCGCGACGAGGTACTTGGACGTCTCGAACTCCTGGAATCCCAGCTCACCGAAGCTGAAGATCTGGTCCACCATCTGCTGCGTGAACGGTGCGCGACGGTCGATGTCTTCCGCCGCTTCGCGTTTGAGCTGCGCGAGCCGCGCGTCGGACGCGGCGGCGGGCGCCGGCTGTTGCGCGGCGAGCGGGAGCGCGCTCGCGAACGCGGCGACGACGACAAGGAACGTACGGTAGCGCATGACGGGCCTCAGGGTGGGGAATGGGCGGAGGGCGAAGCTACCGGCGCCAGGGGTCGGCGGCAAGACGGCGCGCTTTGACTCGCGGCGCGCGCCCCGCGATGTTTCCTGCATGCCCCTCAGCCGCGAGTGAGCGCCGCCGACACCCGCCCCACGCTGCTGCCGGCGCCGCGGGCGCTCGTGCTCACCGCCTTCGCCGCGGTGTACGTACTCTGGGGTTCGACCTATCTCGCCATCCGCATCGCGATCGAGACGATGCCCCCCTTTCTCATGGCGGGGGTGCGCTTCGTGATCGCCGGCGGGATGGTGTACGGCTGGGCGAGATGGCGCGGCGCACCCCGTCCGCTCCGCGTGCACTGGCGCTCGGCGGCGATCATCGGCGCGCTGCTCCTCGTGCTCAGCAACGGAGCCGTCACGTGGGCCGAGCTGACCGTGCCGAGCGGCATCACGTCGCTCCTCGTGTGCACGGTGCCGCTCTGGATGGTGCTGCTCGATTGGCTGCTCTACGGCGGCGCGCCCCCCACGCCCGGCGTCGCGGCCGGCGTGGTGGTCGGCCTCGCGGGCGTCGCGCTGCTCGTCGGTCCCGTGGGGATGGCGGGCGGCCGCGGCGTGGATCCGGCCGGCGCGGCGGCGCTGCTCGCGGCGCCGATCTTCTGGGCGGTGGGCTCGCTCTGGTCACGCCAGGCCGTCCTGCCGCCCTCGCCGCTGCTCGCGATCGGCATGGAGATGCTCGCCGGCGGCGCGCTCCTGCTGCTCCTCGGGCTCGCGACCGGCGAGGCGACGCAGGTCCATCCGTCCGCGATCTCCGCGCGCTCCCTCGGCGCGCTCCTCTACTTGGTCGTCTTCGGCGCGCTGATCGGCTTCACCGCCTACCTCTGGCTGCTCCGCGTCACGACCGCGGCGCGCGTCTCCACGCACTCGTTCGTGAATCCGGTGATCGCCGTCGCGCTCGGCTGGGCGGTGGCCGGCGAGCCGGTGACGCCGCGTACCGTGCTCGCCTCCACGGTGATCATCGCCGCGGTGGCGCTGATCACCCTCACCCGTGCTCCGGCGAAGTGACCGGGGGGTGGTGCTTCACCGTAGATCGTTCCGACCTGAAGCGGAGGGGCCGCGGCTCCAGACGACGAGCGGCGGCCCCGGGTTCACGCGGCGCGCGGTCAGCCGGTTTTCTTCAGATCGTTAAAATATCCCCACGTGAATCCGATCACGGGGATCGTGAAGAAGAACCACCACGACATCGCCCCGTAGAAGGGCATGCCCGGGAACGAGGTGTGGTAGGAGAGCTTCGTCCCGTGGTACGTGGCGTAGAGGAACGCGAACAGGGCCGCGGAGCCGAGCCAGCCGAAAGCGACGAGCGTGCCTTGCGTCTTCCGGTTCATCGCCGAGCCTCGATCGCGAGAGAGGGTGGGCCGCACGTGCCGCAGGGTGGGAAAGATAATCGGTTCGCGCGCCGCCGGGCTATTGGGGCGGGAGCCGGGGCGGGAGCCGGGGCGGGAGCCGGTAACGTGGTTGCGCCTAGCGAGGATGGGAAGCGATCATCTTGCGCAGCCGGTCCGCCGCACCCGCCCCCGGAGCCGCTCTCATGAAGGCACGCACCATCGCACTCGCCGTCCTCCTGCTCGCCGTGGCCGCCGCGTCGCTCTCCGCGCACGACATGTTCATCAAGCTCGACAATTATTTCCTCGCGCCGGGCGACACGATCCAAGTTCCCGTGCTGAACGGCACCTTCGCGAAGAGCGAGAACGGCATCGAGTTCGAGCGGGTGCGCGAGGTCGCGCTGCTCGGGCCGACGGGGCTCGCCCTCCCGGTGCCGCGCGGCTGGAACATCGCTCGCGACACGACGCGCTTCGAGCTCGTCGTCAAGACGGAAGGCACGTACGTCGTTGGGATCGCGACGAACCCGAGGGAGATCGTGTTGAAGGCCGCGGATTTCAACGCCTACTTGAAGGAGGAAGGGATCACCGACATCCTCGCGCGCCGGAAGCGGCTCGGGCAGCTCGGGCAGCCCGCGAAGGAGCGCTACGCGAAGAACGTGAAGGCGGTGTTCCAGGTGGGCGAGGCGCGCACCTCGAACGTGAGCACCGCGTTCCGATTCCCGGCGGAGATCGTGCCGCTCGATAATCCCTACGTCGGCCAGCGCACCGGCACGCTGCGCATGCGGTGCGATGTGGACGGGAAGCCAACGACCGGCCTGACGGTGCTCGTCGGCAGCCAGAAGGGGCACGAGAAGCCGCGCGAGCGTTCGCTCGTCACCGACGCGCACGGGGTGGTCACGATCCGCATCAACCGCTCCGGCAAATGGTACGTGAAGTTCGTCCGGATGGTGCCCGTCAGCGGCGGCGACGTCGACTACGAGTCGAAATGGGCGACGCTCACGTTCGAGGTGCGGTGATCACGTTCGTTTCCTTCGTCGCTCGCGGGCCGTCTTAGGGCCGTAGCGCGCGTCGCACCGCACCGCACCACCTCTCCCCTCACCGTCCTCCGGATGCAATTCCTGCTCTACGCCGTCTTCATCTTGTCCGGCGCGGCCGGGCTGATCTACGAGTCGATCTGGAGCCGCTACCTCGGGCTCTTCGTGGGGCACAGCGCCTACGCGCAGATCATCGTCCTCACGATCTTCCTCGGCGGGATGTCGCTCGGCGCCTGGGGCGCGGGCCGGCGCTCGGAGCGGCTCCGGGAGCCGCTCATCGTGTACGCGTTCCTCGAGCTCGCGATCGGCGCGATCGGCCTGCTCTTCCACGACATCTTCCTCTGGACGACCGCGCTCGCGTACGACTCGGTCTTCCCGCATTTCGCCGGCAGCCCGCTCGCGCTGACCGTGGTGAAGTGGACGATCGCCGGTCTGCTCATCCTGCCGCAGTCGGTGCTCCTCGGCACCACCTTCCCGCTGATGAGCGCCGGCGTGCTCCGCCTCGTGCGGCGGGAGCCCGGGCGCGTGCTCTCCCTGCTCTACTTCGCCAACAGCTTCGGCGCGGCGGTGGGCGTGCTCATCGCCGGATTCTACCTGCTGCGCGCCCGAGGGCTCGAGGGCACGCTGCTCGCCGCGGCGCTCGTGAACGGGCTCGTGTTCGCGGTGACCTTCGTCGCCGTGCGCGTACATGAGATGCGCGCCGAACGACCCGCGGACGCCGCGCCCGAGCCCGCGCCCGAGTCCGCGCCCGAGCCCGCTGCGCCCGCGGCCGCCCCGATGCCCCTTGATGCCCCGCGACTCTGGCGCCTACTGCTCCTGGTCACCTTCGCCACGGCGGTCGCGTCGTTCGTGTACGAGATCACGTGGATCCGGATGCTCTCGCTCGTCCTCGGCAGCGCGACGCATTCGTTCGAGCTCATGCTCTCGGCGTTCATCCTGGGGCTCGCGCTCGGGGCGTTCTGGGTGCATCGACGCGCCGATCGCTTCCGCGATCCGCTGCGGGTGCTCGGCGTCGTGCAGTGGCTGATGGGCTTCGCCGCGATGGCGACGATCCCGTTGTATCTGGCGTCGTTCCGGTGGACGGCCGTCCTCGTGGGGGCGCTCTCCCAGACTGAGGGCGCGTACCTAATCTTCGGCCTCGCGCGCTACGCCTTCTGCCTCATCGTGATGCTCCCCGCCACCTTCTGCGCGGGGATGACCCTGCCGGTGATCACGAAGCTCCTGCTCGATACCGGGCGCGGTGAGCGCGCGGTTGGCACCGTGTACGCGGTGAACACGCTCGGCTCGATCGTGGGCGTCGTCGCGGCCGGATTGCTCCTCTTGCCGCTCCTCGGTCTCAAGATCCTGCTCATCGAAGGCGCCGTGCTCGACATGGCGCTCGGTATCGTCCTGCTGCGTGTCACCGCCGGCGACTCCGAGCGCGCGCACCGCTGGGTGGTCGCCGCGGCCGTGGGTGTCGTGGTCGTGACGGCGGCGACCATGCGGTTCAATCACTTCGACCGGACGGTGCTCTCGAGCGGCGTCTTCCGCTATGGCGGTCTGCCCGAGCCGGGGTCGCGCACGATCGTCTTCTACAGGGACGGCCGCACCGCCACCGTGACCGTCGGCCAGGGGACGAAGGACAAGGGGCTCTTCATCTCGACCAACGGCAAGCCCGACGCATCGCTCGACACGTCCTGGATCCGCTTCGATCGCAACGCCCCTCGCCGCTACATTGGCGGGGACATCTCCACCCAGGTGCTCCTGCCGCTCATGACGCTCGCGCACGCGCCGCGCGCGAAGACCGCGGCGGTGATCGGCCAGGGGTCGGGGATGACCTCGCATCTCCTCCTCGGCAGCCCATATCTCCAGAGCCTGACCACGATCGAGATCGAACCGGCGATGGTCCAGGGCTCCCGGTTGTTCATGCCCGCGAACCGCCGCGTGTTCGAGGACACGGCGCGCTCGCACTTCGCGATCGATGACGCGAAGTCCTATTTCGCGATGCACAACGGGACGTTCGACGTCATCGTCTCCGAGCCATCCAACCCGTGGGTGAGCGGCGTCTCCGGTCTGTTCACAGTCGAGTTCTACGCGCGCGTTCGCCGCTATCTCTCGCCGGACGGTGTGTTCGGACAGTGGCTGCACCTCTACGAGATCGACGATGGCCTCGTGCTCAGTGTGCTCGCCGCGATCCACCAGAATTTCCCGGCGTACGAGATCTTCCTGACCTCGGGTGGCGACATTCTGATCGTCGCGACCAATCAGAGTGCCCTCCGGGCGCCCGATTGGTCGGTGTTCGACTATCCGATCGTCGCCGAGGACCTCCGCCCCGCGATGCACTTCACGCCGCTGTCGCTCGAGGCGTCGCGCTTCGCTGGACGGGCCGCACTCGCGCCGTACCTCGAGCACTACAGCCAGCCGAACTCGGATTTCATTCCGCTGCTCGACCTCGGCGCCGAGCGGACCCGCTTCATGCACGCGAGCGCGGACGGCATCGCGCTCCTCAATGCGGATCGCTTCGATTTCCTCTCGGCGATGACGGGACGCGTCGTGCCGTTCAGCACCGAGACCCAGACCGTCGCGCCGCAGATCCC
>JAYUMO010000322.1:0-9455 GCA_043762555.1 Gemmatimonadaceae bacterium
GCGCACCGATGATTTCGGCGTGCCGGTGCGCGCGGGCTCGGCCGAGCGGCCGGCGCGCATCGTCTCCCTGAGTCCGGCGACCACCGAGCTCCTCTTCGCCCTCGGCGCCGGCGCGCGCGTGGTGGGACGCACGCAGTGGGACAGCTATCCCGACTCCGCGCGCGCCGTCACGAACGTCGGCCCCGGTCTCCGCCCGAATGTGGAGGCGGTGCTCGCGCGGCGGCCCGATCTCGTCGTCCTGTATGCGAGCGAGGACAACCGGCCCGCCGCCGCGCGTTTCGCCGCCGCGGGGGTGCCGGTGATCGCGCTCAAGGTGGACCGCGTCGACGCGTTCCGCCGCGCCGCGCGACTGCTCGGCATCACGGTGGGCGACAGCGCACGCGCGGCGACGGTCGTGGATTCCGTGGACCGCACGCTCGCACGCGTGCGCGAAGCCACGCGCACGCTGAGCCCTCCCACCGTGTTCTGGCACGTCTGGGACGCCCCGATCTACACCATCGGCGCCGGCAGCTATTTGAACGAGCTGTTGGAGATCGCCGGCGGCCGCAACGTGTACGCCGACCTCGCGGCGCCGTCGCCGCAGGTGGCGCTCGAGGATCTGGTGCGCCGCGATCCGCGTTACGTCCTCGCCGGCCCCGAGGGCGCCGCGCGCATTCGCGCGAGCGCCCCCTGGCAGGGGGTGCGCGCCGTGCGCGAGGGGCGCGTGCTCGTCGTCGACACGATGCTCGTGGGCCGGCCGTCGGTGCGCCTCGGCGAAGCCGCGATGAGCCTCGCGCGGCTCCTGCACCCCGGCGCGCTGCCGTGAGTCGCGCCCTCGGGTGGACGCTCGCGCTCACGGCGCTGGCGCTCCTCGCGCTCTTCGCGATCGCGCATGGGAGCGTGGCGCTCTCGATCGGTGACGTGGCGCGCGCGCTCGCCGGCCGCGGCGATGCCGAGACGAACGCCATCGTGCTCACGCTGCGGCTGCCGCGCGTCGCGCTCGCGCTCCTGGTGGGTGCGGGGCTCGGCATGGCGGGCGCCGCGCTGCAGGGCTCGCTCCGCAACGCGCTCGCCGAGCCGTATCTGCTCGGCGTCTCCGGCGGCGCGGCGGTGGGCGCGGTGCTCGCGGTGGCCGCCGGCATCAGCGCGGCCGGCGCGCTCCCCCTCGCAGCCTTCGCCGGCGCGGCGCTCGCGATCGCCGCGGCGCTCCTCGTGGCGCGCGCCGCGGGCGGTCGTGCCGACGCGCGAGCGCTGCTCATGGCGGGGGTCGTCATCGGCGCCTTCGCGAACGCCGCCATCATGGTATTGCTCGCCGATGCGTCGCCCAACACGGTACGCGGCGCGCTCTGGTGGATGATGGGCTCGGTGGCCGACGCCGATTGGCCGCGCGTCGCTTGGCTCGCGCTCTACGGGGGGCTCGCCGCCGCCGGACTCCTCTGGCAGGCGCGCGACATCGACGTGCTCGCGCTGGGCGAGGAGCCGGCCGCCGGCCTGGGCGTCGACGTGGACCGCGCCGGACGCCGCATCTATCTGGTGAGCTCGCTCCTCGCCGCCGCCACCGTCGCCGCGGCCGGACTCGTGGGATTCGTCGGGCTCGTGGTGCCGCACCTCGTGCGCGGCGCCGGCGTGCGCCGGCACCGCCCCCTCCTCGCGGGCGCGGCGCTCGCCGGCGCCGCGCTCGTCGTCGCCGCCGATCTCGCCGCGCGCACCGTCCGCGCGCCCGCCGAGCTGCCGCTCGGCGCGGTCACGGCGCTCATCGGCGTCCCCTTCTTCCTCGCGCAGCTCCGGCGGTTCGCGTGATCGACTTCGAGCGCACCGTCATCCGCTACCCGCGCGCCGGCGTGAACGCGGTGGACGACGTCACCTTCGGCGTGCCCGCCGGCCGCCTCACCGCGGTGGCCGGCCCGAACGGCAGCGGCAAGAGCACGCTCGTGCGCGCGCTGTTGCGCCTCGAGCCGCTCGCCGGCGGCGCACTGCACGTGGACGGCCAACCGCTCGCCTCGCTCGACCGGCGC
The DNA here is from genome assembly GCA_043762555.1 of Gemmatimonadaceae bacterium. GTDB lineage: Bacteria > Gemmatimonadota > Gemmatimonadetes > Gemmatimonadales > Gemmatimonadaceae > DATKOH01. Next base: position 1,995 of record JAYUMO010000322.1, read on the forward strand.
GAGCTGGCGCGCCGCGTGGCGATCGTGCCGCAGCGCGAGGCGCTCGTCTTCCCGCTGCCGGTGCGCGAGTACGTCGCCTTCGGCCGCTATCCGCACGAGGGCCCCTGGCGCGCCGCCGCGGCGGCGGATGACGCCGCCATCGATCGCGCCCTCGCGCTCGCCGGCGTCGCCGAGTTCGCGCGGCGCAGCACGCACGCGCTCTCGGGCGGCGAGTGGCAACGCGTGCGCATCGCGCGCGCGCTCGCACAGGGCGGGCGCGCGCTCGTGCTCGACGAACCCACCACGTTCCTGGACGTCGCCCACGAGATGGCGATGTTCGAGCTCTTCGCGCGGCTCGCGGGCGATGGGATGGCGGTACTGCTCGTGAGCCACCAGCTCAACCTCGTCGCCCGCTTCGCCGACCAGATCGTGCTCCTCCATCGGGGACGGGTCGCTGCCGCCGGCGCGCCCGCCGCCGTGATGCGCGCCGAGATCCTCGAGCGCGTCTACGATTGGCCGCTGCTCGTCACCCGTGATCCCGCGGTCGGCGCTCCGGCGCTCGTGCCGCTCCGTCGTCCGCCCTCCCATTCGTGATCCGATGAAGCCACGCTCCGTCCCCGTCGCGCTCCTCGCGCTCCTCGCGCTCGTCGCGCTTGTCGCGCTCGTCGCGCTCGTCGCGCTCCTCGTGCTCGTCCGGCCTGCCGCCGCCCAGCGGACCGCCGCCGATACTTCGCGGCTGGCGCCGGTGACCGTCACCGCCACCCGCGACTCCGTGCTGCAGGTGGCCCCGACGGCCGCGACCACGATCATCACCGGCGCCTCCCTGCGCGCGCAGGGGATCGCCACGGTGCAGCAGGCGCTCAGCGGCATCTCGAGCATCACCACCGTCCAGGCCGGCTCCTTCGGCGCGACCACGTCGCTCTTCCTGCGCGGCGGGCAGAGCAGCTACACGCTCGTGCTGGTGGACGGCGCGCCGGTGAACGATCCCGGCGGCTTCATCGACCTTGCGAACCTCACCACCGACAACGTCGACCGGATCGAGATCGTGAGCGGGCCGGGGAGCGTGCTCTACGGCTCGGACGCGATCAGCGGCGTGATCCAGATCTTCACGCGCCGCGTGACCCACGGCACCTTCGGCAATGCCGCGGCGAGCGGCGGCAACTACGGCATCCGCGCATACGACCTCGCGTTCGGCACCGGCAAGGAGACGTCGGGCATCACCCTCGACCTGGCGCGCTACCGCACGAACGGCATCCTCGCGTTCAACAACGGCGCGTCGAACGATGTCGTGAGCGGCCTCGTGCGCTTCGGCGAGCCGGGCCGTGCGCACCTCGACGTCGCCGCGCATCAGTACCAGGCCGACTATCACTTCCCCACCGATTTCACCGGCGCGGTCACCGACAGCAATCAGCAGACGTCGGGGCGCCTGCGCGTCGGCTCCCTCGACGCCGGCGCCTACCTCGGGCGCAAGGTGGAATTCCGCGTCCTCGCCGCCGGCACCGAGAATCGGTCCACCTCGCAGGACCTCCCCGACAGCCCCGGTGACAGCCTGAATTTCTACTATGTCGATCCCACCACCCTTCACCAATGGAGTGTGGATGCGCGCTTTGCCTTCCACCTGTCGCCGAGCACCGCCCTCACCGCCGGCGGCAGCTACGACGACCAGTCGGTGCACGGCGGCGATTCGAGCTGGACCCGCTCGTCGGTCGCGACGACCTCGTTCGAGCACGCGCGCGACAACGGCGCGTACTACGCGAACGCTACCGGCGACATTGGCGATCTCTTCAGCTACAACGCGGGCGTGCGCGTCACCGCGAGCGACCAGTTCGGCACCTTCACCAGCTATCGCGTGGGCGCCGGCTACGTGCTCACGCCGAAGACGAGCGTACGCGGCTCGATCGGATCGGGCTTCCGCGAACCCTCGTTCTACGAGGAGTACGCGACCGGCTTCGCGGTCGGGAACCCCTTCCTCACGCCGGAGATCGGCGACGCGTGGGAGATCGGCCTCTCCCAGTCCTTCTCGAAGGGCGCGGGAACGCTCGGCTTCTCGTACTTCTCGCAGCGCTTCACCGACATGATCCAGTACGATCCGAGCGCGCCCCCCGGCTCGCCGAACTACGAGAACATCGCGACCGCCACCGCCGTCGGCATCGAAGCCCAGCTGCACGCCACGATCTCGCCCGTCTGGTCGCTCGACGGCGCGTACAGCTGGCTGCGCACGAATGTCGTGGACGCCGGCCTCTCCTCCGGGCCCACGGCCGCCCTCCATGCCGGCGAGCCGCTCCTCCGCCGCCCGGCCAACGCCGGCAACGCCGGCCTCACCTATAGCCTGCCGAAGAAGTTCTCCTTCGGCGTGCAAGTGGTGTTCGTCGGCAGCCGCGCCGACGTCGACTACACGCTCAATAGCCGCGTCACGCTCCCCTCGTACACCCTCGTGAACGTCTCGGCGCGCTTGACGCTCAAGTCGGACAACGAAGGCCGCTACCTCGCGATCAATTTCCGCGGAACCAATCTCTTCAATGAGGCGTACCAGCAGACGCAAGGCTTCGAGGCGCCCGGCCGGACGCTCGTCGTCGGCGTGAGCCTCGGCGTGGAGCAGTGAGCCGCGCCGGCCGCAACAAGACGAGATCCGTCGCGTAGTGCTCGCCTCGCCATGCACCGGCGTCTGCCGGCTGATCGACGGCACGGCGATCTGCGCCGGCTGCCTTCGCACCATGGCGGAGATCGTCGCCTGGAAGGACGCCTCGGAGAACGAGCAGCGCCTGATCCTGGCAGCCGTGCAGGACCGGCGGCGGCACGCGGAAGGCGATCCCGAACAGATACCACCGTCATGACCGATCTGCGGATCGCCTCATTCCTTCCCGCCGCCACGGAAATGGCGTGCGCGCTCGGCCTCGCCGATCAGCTGATCGGCGTGTCTCACGAATGCGACTTCCCGCCCGCGGCGCGCGAGAAACCGATCGTCTCGCGCAACGCGTTGCCGATCGAGCGCATGACGCCGCACGAGATCGACCGGGCGGTCGCCGAGCGCATCGGCCGCGGCGAGAGCCTCTATGAGATCGACAGCGATCTGCTCGAACGCCTCGCGCCGACGCACATCCTCACGCAATCGCTCTGCGACGTGTGCGCGCCGTCGGGGAACGAGATCACGCGCGCGCTCGCGCGGCTCTCGTCGAAGCCCGAGGTGCTCTGCTTCACCCCCCACCGGCTCGACGAGGTGCACGAGAACGTGCTCGAGCTGGGGCGGGCCACCGGTCGTTCGCGCGAGGCCGAGGAGTTGGTCGCCCATTCCCGCGCCCGCCTGGACGCCGTCGCCCGCTGCGTCGCGCGCGCGCCGCGCCGCCCGCGCGTGCTCTTCCTCGAATGGACCGATCCGTACTTCTGCGCCGGGCACTGGGTGCCCGAGATGATCGCCATCGCCGGCGGCGACGAGCCCCTCGGCCGCATCGGCGCCGACTCGGCGCGCCTCACGTGGGCCGACATCGCCGCTGCGCGCCCGGAGGTGGTGATCGTCTCGCCTTGCGGCTTCCGCGTGGAGAAGGCCGCCGAGCTCGCGCGCCGGCTCATCGACCAGCCCGGATGGGACGGGATCCCGGCGGTGCGCGAAGGCCGTGTCTACGCCGTGGACGCGAACGCCTACTTCGCGCGCCCGGGTCCGCGCGTCGCCGAAGGGGTGGAGCTCCTGGCGCACTTGATCCATCCGGATCTCTGCGCCTGGCGCGGCCCCTCCGACGCGCATCGGCAGGTCCAGCGGGCGATCCAACCGGCCGCCCACGAGGGGAACTAGCCCTCCCCGCGGGCGCTATCTTTCCACTATGCCGCTCGTCGAAACGGAAGCGATCGTGCTGCACGCCTTCGACTATTCGGAGACATCGCGCATTCTCCGCCTCGCCACGCGCGACGCGGGCGTGCAGTCCGTGCTCGCGCGCGGCGCGCGGCGCTCCAAGAGTCGCTTCGGCAGCGCCGTGGACCTCTTCGCGCAGGGGAGCGCCGAGCTCCACCTGCGCGAGGGACGCGACCTCCAGACGCTCAGCGCCTTCGACGTCACGCGAGCCCGCCCCGCGATCGCCGACGACCTCGGTCGCTTCACCGGCGCCAGCGCCGTGGCCGAGATCATGCTCCGCTTCGCCGCCGCCGATGATGCGCACCCGTCGCTCTTCGACGCGCTCGCCGCCGCGCTCGACCGCATCGAAGCCGCGCCGTCGCGCCAAGCGAGCGAAGCCGCCCTCGGGGCGGCCTGGCACCTCCTGGCCGAGCTCGGCTTCGCCCCGTCACTCGCCGACTGCAGCGCCTGTCACACGCCGCTCGCCGCGGAGAGTGCTAACCCCTTCCACCTCTCGCTCGGCGGCGCGCTCTGCGCGTCCTGCGCCGCGGCCAATCCCGGCGGGCGCACCCTCCCCGCGCCCGACCGCGCGCGGATCGCCGTCTGGAGCCAGGGGCAGGGCACCGCGCCGCTCGAGCCGCGCGAGGCGCAGGCGCACCAGCGGCTGCTGCGCGAATTCCTCGAGTATCATCTGTCCGACAACCGCGCCCTCCGCGCCTTCGCGGCATGGGAGCACGGCCACTGGGGCGGCCCGTGATCCTCGGCACCGCCGGCCATGTGGATCATGGCAAGACCGCGCTGGTCAAGGCGCTCACCGGAGTCGACACCGATCGCCTCGCCGAGGAGAAGCGCCGCGGCATCACGATCGAGCTCGGCTTCGCACCACTCGTTCTCGGCGCGCGCACGCTCGGCGTGGTGGATGTGCCCGGACACGAGGCCTTCGTGCGCACCATGCTCGCCGGCGCCACCGGCGTGGACCTGGCGCTGCTCGTAGTGGCGGCTGACGAGGGCGTGATGCCGCAGACGCGCGAGCACCTCGCCATCCTCACCCTGCTCGGCATTCGCGGCGGAGTGATCGCGCTCACCAAGTGCGATCTCGTGGACGCCGATTGGCGGGCACTGGTCGCGGAGGATGTGCGCGCGACCGTCGCCGGCACCCCCCTTGCCGGCGCGCCGATCGTCGCGACGTCCGTGGTGAGCGGGGCCGGGCTCGACGAGCTCCGCACCGCCATTTTTGTCGCCGCGGCCGCACTGCCGATTCGTGACGCCGCCGATCTCTTTCGTCTGCCGATCGACCGCGCCTTCACGGTGAAGGGTACCGGCACTGTGGTCACCGGCACCGTCTGGAGCGGCACGCTCGCGCGCGACGCCACCGTGCGCGTGCTCCCGCTCGATCGCGACGCCCGCGTACGCGGCATCGAGAGCCACGGCGCCGCGGCCCACGCCGCACAGCCCGGCACCCGCGCGGCGATCGCGCTCGCGGGGGTGGACGTCGCCGAGCTCTCGCGCGGGATGACCCTCGTGGGCGGCGACGGCTGGACCGCCACGCGCACCCTGCTCGCCGAGGTCGCGCTGCTCGAAGGTGCCCCGCGCGCTTTGGGGCCGCGCACCGCGGTGCGTTTCCATCTCGGCACGCAGGATGTGGGCGCGCGTGTCGTCTGCGCCGGCGGTGCGCTCCAGCCCGGCGCGCGCGCCCAGGCGCGGCTCGCGTTCGATGGCCCGGTGGTCGCGCGCGCCGGCGATCGCTTCGTGCTCCGCGGCGGCGCCACGCTCACCACGATCGGCGGCGGCGTGATCAACGATCCCACGCCGCCGGGCCGCCGCTCCCGCCCGTGGAGCGCGAGCGCCGCAACGCCGGCCGCCCGACTCCCGATCGCGCTGAGCGCCGCCGGCGCACACGGGCTGCGGGAAGCCGAGCTCCCCGTTCGCCTCGGCGCGGCGCCCGCTGACATCGAGCGCCTTCTGGCTTCCCTCGACAGCGGTGCGCTGCGCGTGGCGGGCGTGCTCTACCCGCGTACCATGCTCGAGGAAGCCGACCGTCGCCTGCTCGCCCTCGTGGACGCGCATCGTGAGGCTGCCCCGCTGGAGCCCGGCGTCCCCCTCCAGTCCCTGCGCGCACAGCTCGGCGCCGCCGCCGCGCTCGCCGACGCTGTTCTCGAAGCGCGGAGCAAGGACGGCACGTTGGAGCTACATGGTGCGCTCGTCCGGCGCCGGGGCTGGCGGCCGCAGCTCGACGCGTCGCAAACACGCCGTCGCGACGAGATCCTGGCCGCGCTGCGTGCCGCCGGGCGCGAACCTCCGTCGGTGGCCGAGCTCGAGGGCAAGCTGGGGAAGGGCACCGCGGCCCTGTTCAGACTGATGGAGCGGGAGCAGCTCGTCGTTTCGGTGGAGGCCGAGCGCTGGTACGCCCGCGAGGCGGTGGACGAAATGGTCGCCACCCTGCGCGCGGCGCTCGAGCCCGGCCGCGAATATTCCCCCGCGGAGCTGCGCGACCTTCTTGGCTTCTCCCGCAAGTTCCTGATCCCCTTCCTCGAATACTGCGATCGAGTCGGGGTCACCGAGCGCCGCGCGCAAGGGCGTGTGATCGCCCCGCGCGCGCGCGACAGCGCGCGGATTTCTTGACTCTCCTCGGGCTTCGGCCTAAGTTCGCCGCAGCCGATCAGGCAGAGCCACAAATAAATCTCGCGCGGAGCGTCACCGAAGCCCCTCGTTCGTCAGGCCGGAGAAGGCACATGAAGGTCCGCTGGGCAGCACTGTGGGCCGTGCTCGCCCTCGGTGTGCTCGTGCCGGTTGCGGCGGCGCAGGGGACCCAAGGCGCTCAGGCCGCTCCCCCGGCTCCCCCGCCGCCCCCTCGCAGCCCCGGGTTCGAGCTCGGCCAGAACAATCCGAACCCGTTCAACCAAGCCACCGTCATCCCTTTCACCCTCGGCGACGCGCCCACCTGCACCGACGCGGGGCGCGAGTACCGGGTGACGCTGCGCATCTTCAACGTGCTCGCCCAACTCGTGGCCATCCCCACGCTGCAGACGGGAGAGCTCGCGAGTGGCCAGCCGGTGGTCTCGCTGGCTCTGAAATGCGGCAACTACACCGCCTTCTGGAGCGGCAATTACCTCAACACCACTCAGCCGGTGCCGCCGGGGGTCTATCTCTACCGCATCGAAGTGGACGGCCGGGCGGTGGCGCGGAAGATGGTGGTCGTCCGGTAGCTCCCGGCTCCCGGTCAGGGCGTGGCCTTCTGGCGGCGCGCCACCTCCAGGTCTATCGTTTTCCAGAGGGTGTCGGCCCGTTTCGGCTCGAGCCGGAGGAGCCGCGCCGCGGAATCCATCTGGGCGACGGTCACCTTTTGCTCCCGGAGCACCACCCGCCGCGACGAGTCGCGGGCGAGGGAGTCCAGGAGGGTGTCCTCGGAGAGCTGCCGCAGGCGCACCAGCGTTCGTACGAAGGTCGAGTCGCTCATGCCGAGATCCACTCGAGGATCGGAGGGCGGACAGGCGGAGAGCGTTGCGGCGGCGCAAAGAACGAAGGGTATCGCGAGAATGGTGCGTACCGGGCGCGAATTCATGCGGCAACGCTAGAGGTCGGCCATCGGAAGGTCAAATCGGCAGCGCTCCGAACGTCGGTTCGCCACTTTCACGCCACCGTTCTCATCCGCGCATCGC
>JAYUMO010000323.1:0-2985 GCA_043762555.1 Gemmatimonadaceae bacterium
GCGATCCACTCGGCTTCTGCTACGTTGCTCGCCGTTCGCGTTGTGTGCGGAAGTCAGGAGCGGCTGGACGGAGGCGCGCGCCTTGCCGCAAGAATTGCCTTTATGCCCGTCGCTGTTCGCGGTCAGTCACGTCAGGTGCGGGGACAGTCAACGGCGTGTCGATCGCCACCGCTGCCGGCCTTTGCCACCGGTCGCCCGGCCACCAATTCCATTTCCGCGCGAGTCGCAGCAGCGCTGGCCCTATCGCCATGCGCACAATCGTCGCGTCAAGCAGGACGGCGGCGGCGCGCGCCGGCGTGGCCGGCTGGGAGCTGGGCCTCGCCGCGCTGCTCGATGCGGAGGGCGCGGCGCCGCGCTCGGCCGATGCGGCGATGATCCGCGGCGCGCTCGGTCCCGCGTCCGCGGCGTAGCACGAGATCAATCCGATCGTCACGACCAGATCGTCACGACCAGATCGTCACGATGCGCGATCGGCCTCTGGCGCCGGCGAGACGGCGTGCTGGCTTCCGCTTACCCGATTGCGCCCGGCGCCCTTGGACGCGTACAGCTCCTGGTCTGCGTGCCGCAGCAGGTTGGCCACCGATGAGTGGCGGTCAGGCACGGTGCTCGCCACTCCGGCGCTGATCGTCACGACGCCGCTGACAGGCGATTGACCATGCTCGATGGCGAGTCGCTCGACGCCCCGGCGAACCGTTTCCGCGACGACCATGGCGTGCTCGAAGCTGGTCTCCGGAAGGACGATGGCGAACTCCTCGCCACCAAACCGCACTACGAGGTCGGCGGCGCGGCGGAGCGAACCCGTCAGCGACGCGGCAACGCGCGAGAGCGCTGCATCACCCGCGCCATGGCCATAGCTGTCGTTGTAGTTCTTGAAGTGGTCAATGTCGATCATGATCACCGACAAGGTCGAGCGATTGCGAATCGCCCGCCGCCATTCCAGCTCGAGATACTCGTCGAGCCGCCGCCGGTTCGCGACACCGGTCAAGCCGTCCTGCATGGACAGGTGCTGCAGGGCGAGGTTCGCCGCGTTGAGTTCCCGCGACTTCTCCACGAGTTCGTGCTCGCGCGCGCTGCGACAATCCGTTTCGCGCTTGAGCCGCAGCAGATGCCCGACGCGAGCCAGCAGTTCGAATTGCCGAATCGGTTTCGTCACGTAGTCCACGGCGCCCACCGAGAAGGCCAACGACAACTTTGCCTCGTTGTCCAGTGCCGACACCATCACGACCGGGATGTGGCGCGCCCGCTCGGAGCTCGTGATCCGGCCGCACGCCTCGATCCCGTCAATCGGGCTCATCAGGATGTCCATCATGATGAGATCCACCTCCGGACTGACCGCCTCGCCCGAGCCGTACATGCCCAGCTGGCGAAAGGCATCCTCCGCGGACTCGGCCAACAGCACCTGTTGGTGCCCCGCGCCGCGGAGCATGGCGGCGAGCATCGTGCGATGCACCGACGAGTCGTCAACGACGAGAATCGTCATCGCGCGGCGTGGCTCGTGGTCAACATGCGATGGCGTGACATTCCCGACCGTCCGTGAGGTGCGAGTCGCGCGGTGAGATGGATGAATACCCGCCGCGCGAGCCCGGAACCATCGCTCAGATGGTGTACTTCATTGGCGCCCCCCGCATGGCGGGGGCGCTGGCGTTACGCCCGCCGCCGCGCGTGATCGGCCGCCGCGACGGCGGCCGCGGCATCGTCGCGCTCCGCCGTAACCGGCGGCGCCACCCACCGGTCGCCCGGCCACCAATTCCATTTCCCCGCGAGTCGCAGCAGCGCTGGCCCTATCGCCATGCGCACGATCGTCGCGTCGAGCAGGACGGCGGCGGCGAGCGCAAAGCCCATCACCTTGACGATCAGCAACTCGCCGAGCGTGAAGGCGGCGAAGACCGCGACCATGATCGCGGCCGCGCTCGTGATCACGCCGCCGGTGCGGGCGAGCCCTTCCACCAGCGCCTCCGTTTCATCGCGCCCCTGCCGTCGCGCCTCGGCCACGCGCGCCACGAGGAAGACTTCGTAATCCATGCTGAGACCGAAGACGATGCAGAAGACGAGCACCGGCAGCGACGGGAAGAGCCCGGTGGACGGGCCGTCGAGCCCGACAAGGCGCGCCCCCCATCCGTCGAGAAAGACCACCGTCACTGCGCCGAACGAGGCGAGCACGGCGAGCAGGTTGAGCGCGAGCGCCTTGAGCGGAATCATGATCGAGCGGAACGCCACAAAGAGGGCCAGCAGCGTGCCGATCACGACGAAGGAAACGACCAGGGGAAGTTTCGCCTTGATCAGGTCTTCGTAGTCCGCGTTGAACGCGGGAAGTCCGCCCACGAGTATGGTGACGCCCGGCATTTCCGAGAGCGCCGCCCCTCCTTGCGCCCGCAGCTCGCGCACGTACGAGGTCACGCGTTGATAGTCGGCGCCGGGCGACGGCTGCACTTCGATCAATGCCATGCGGCCGTCCGTACTCGCAAATGCGGAGCGCACCGTCGCGGGCAGCAGGCCGAGCAGCATCGGATTGGGCGGGCCGTACTGGACCAGTCCCGGCAGCGAGCGCACGCTCGCGACCCGCGCGTCGGCGCGGATACGCTTCGCGACGGCGGTGACGGCACCCCAGCCCGCTCCTTCCATCACGCTTGTTCCCGGCGGCACCTCCACCAGCACGCGGAGTGCGTACACGATGCCGCCATGCCCCTGCCCCACCAGGTCCTCGAGCGCCATGGCCGATTCCATCGACCGCGGCAGCCAATCGTTGCGCGGCATGCGCGTGTCGAGGCGTGCCGCCTGCGACGCAAGCCACGCGACCGGCGGCACGGCAATCACGAGGACCAGCACGGGACGGCGTACCACCCACCGAGCCCAGCTCCACCAGCGCCCGGAGAGCTGCGGGCCCACCGCGCGGCCACTCGCGCGACGCCGGCGCTCGATGAGGGGCCCGGTCCACACCAGCAACGCGGGAAGCAGCGTCGTGGCGAGGACCATGGCCATCGCGAC
>JAYUMO010000324.1:0-7590 GCA_043762555.1 Gemmatimonadaceae bacterium
GAATTCCACCAGGTCCGCGCTCATGCGGCCGAGAGCGCGGGCATCACGCGCGCCGGCGCGAAGGGCGCGGCGTCGATCGGCGGCGTCCGTCCGAGGATGCCCGCCGTGATGATCGCGGCGGTGCCCGGCGCCGTGGTGATGCCGAGCCCTTCGTGCCCCGCGGCGATCCACACGCCGCGCGCGCCGGGCCACGCGCCGAGGAGCGGCAGGTTGTCCGGCGTCGCCGGCCGGAATCCGGTCCACACGCGGATCGCCGTGGTCGCCGCGATCGCGGGGACGAAGGCGATCGCGCGCGCCACCATCTCGCCGAGCACGCGGCGGTTGACCGAGGCGTCTCGGTCCACGAGCTCCCGCGAGGAGCCAATGAGCAGCTGCCCCGTCACGCGCGGCTGCACGTTGAACGCGGTGGACGCCGCGCTCATCGTGTGAGCGCTCGCGAGGTAGCCGAGCTCCGCGAGCTGGTGGCGGCAGAGCCCCGGATGCCGCTCGGTGATCACGAGGTGCCCCTTGCGCGGGATGACGGCGAGCCCGGGCGTGAGTCGCGGCGCATCGATGCCGGCGGCGTTGACGACCGCGCCGCACGCCACGCGCTCGGCGCCGCCGCCCGCGCCGCGCACGATCACCGCGCCGTCGGCGATCGACAGCACCGTGCAGCGATCGCGGTGCACGGCGCCGCGTGCGACCGCGCGTCCGATGAGCCAGCGCGCCGCGGCCGGGGGATAGATCACGCGGTCGCCGGGCACCCGCAGCGCGCCGGCGAGTCCGGCGCGGAGCGCGGGCTCCGCCGCCGCGAGCGCCCGCGCGTCGAGCACCTCGCTCGCGACACCGGCCCGCGCGTACGTGTCGCGCTTGGCGCGCACCGAATCCATTTCCTCGGCGGTCGCCGCGATCCAGAGCGTGCCCGTGCGCACATCCTCGCACGCCGGCGGCATCTCGGCCGCGAGCTCCGTCCAGCGCTGGCGCGACCACACCGTGAGCGCGAGCTGCGCAGGCGAGTCGTCCATCACCACGAGGTGCCCCATACCGGCGGCCGTCGTGCCGCTGCCGGCGAAGCTCGCCTCGAGCACGAACACCTGGAGTCCCGCCTCGGCGAGCGCGTCCGCGCACGCGGCGCCCACCACCCCGGCGCCGATCACGACGACATCCGGCGCGGGCGACCGCGTCACCGCGCCTGCCACCCGCCGCGGAAGGGATCGCGCGCGTCGAAGCGCAGCGTCGCCTCCGCGGTCACGAACGCCCGCCCTCGGATATGCGGCACGAGGGCGCCGTCGCGCGAGGTGAGCCAGCCGGTGAAGGTGCTCCCGGTGATGCTCTCCTGCACCCATTGTTCCTCAAGTGCCAGCGCGCCGCGCGCGTGCAGCGCCGCCATCTTCGCGCTCGTGCCGGTGCCGCAGGGTGAGCGGTCGTATGCCGCGCCGGGGCAGAGCACGAAATTCCGGCTGTCCGCGTCGAAGCGGGAGGGCGCGCCGAAGAGCTCCACGTGGTCCACCTCGGCGCCGCCGGCGCCCGTGATGCCGGCGGCGCGGAGCGCGTCCCGGATCGCCGCGGTGGCGCGCAACAGCGCGCCAACGTTCCCCGCCTCGAGCGGGGGCGCGGGGATCTCGGTGAGGAAGAACCAATTCCCGCCATAGGCCACATCGCCGCGCACCCAGCCGATGCCGGGCACCTCCACTTCGACATCCGCCGCGTGGCGATACGCCGGCACGTTCTCGATGCTCACGCTGCCGTCCGGTTCCAGCTCGGCGCGCACGAGCCCCGCCGGCGTATCGATGCGCACCGAGCCCGCGGTGAGCCGGCCAAGGTGCGCGAGAGTGCGCACGACGCCGATCAGCCCATGCCCGCACATGCCGAGGTAGCCCACATCATTGAAGAAGACGACGCCCGTGAGGGCGCCCTCAGACACCGGCGGGGTGAGCAGCGCGCCGACCACCGCGTCGTGGCCGCGCGGCTCGAGCACCACCGCGCGACGCAAATGGTCGGATCGCGCCCGGAGCGAATCCCGCCGCTCCGCCATCGTCGCCCCCTCCGGCGCCGGCCACCCCGCGGTCACGACCCGCGTCGGCTCCCCCTCGGTGTGCGAGTCCACCACCGAGACCGATTCGGGGAACCAGAGCGAGCCGCTCGAGCTCAATGCACCCCCGCCATCGCCGGGCGCACGACGAGCTGGGCGCGGACGAGCGCGAGCGCTTCGTCGCGCTCCGCCCCCACGAGCTCGAGCCGCGGGGGACGCACGCGCTCGCTCCCGCGATCCACCTCCTGCTGCACCAGCTTGATCAGCTGCACGAACTTGGGGCCCGTGTCCAACCGCAGCAGCGGCAGGAACCAATGGTAGAGCGGGCGCACGTCGTCCCACCGCCCCGCCGCCGCGAGCTCGAAGAGGCGCACCGACTCCTCCGGCAGCGCGTTCACGAGCCCGGCGATCCACCCCACCGCGCCCGCCGCCACGCCCTCCACGATCACGTCGTCCATGCCCACGAGAAGGCGCAACCGGTCGCCGAGCTCCTCGCTGATCGCGGTGATGCGCCGGATGTCGCCACTCGATTCCTTCACCGCGTGCAGATTCTCGTGGCGCACCAGCACCGCGAGCTGCGCCGGCGTCACGTCCGTGCCGTACGCGATCGGATTGTTGTAGAGCATGCACGAGAGCTTCGTCGCGCCGATCACGGCGCGCAGGTGCGACTCCGTCTCGCGCGCGTCGCCGCGATAGACGTACGGCGGGAGCACCATCAGCCCGTCGCACCCCGCCTTCTCGGCGTCCCGCGCCAGCGCCACCGCCTCGGCGGTGGAGAGCGCGGCGATCCCCGCGATGAGCGGCGCGTTCGCGCCGATCCCGGCGCGGCAACTCTTCAGCACCGCCACCTTCTCGTCGTACACCAGCGTCGCCCCCTCCCCGAGCGAGCCAAGCGCGACGATCCCCTTCGAGCCCGTCGCCGCCAGCCACGCGACGTGCGCGCGCAGCGCCGCGTGATCCACTTTCAGGTCGTCGGTGAAGGGCGTGGTGATCGCCGGGATGACGCCCTGCCAATCGGATGGCCGCATCGCGCGCTCCGCTACGGGTTGATCTGGACGGTCTTGGTCTCGGTGTAGAACTCGCGGGCCGCGGGACCCTGTTCCCGGCTCCCCGAGCTCGAGCCCTTCACGCCGCCGAAGGGCGCGTGCGGGTCGACCCCGGTGGTGTCGGCGTTCACGCGCACGAGCCCCGCGTGGATGCGTGGAATGTACTGGAGGGCCGCGCGCAGGTCGCGCGTGAACAGCGAGGCGCTGAGCCCGTACGGCGTGTTGTTGGCGAGCGCGATCGCGTGCTCGAGGTCGTCGGCGGTGAACGCCACCAACACCGGGCCGAACAGCTCGCGCTGCGCGACATCCGCGTCCGGCGAGCCGCCGCGCAGCACGGACGGGGCCATCCAGAATCCACGCGCGAAGTCGGGAGACGCCGGCACCTCACCCGTATAGATCGGGTCCGCCCTCGCGGCGTCGAGCGCCGCGCGGATGTTCGCGCGGCTCGCGTCGCTGATCAGCGGCCCCACCGCCGCCGACGGATCCGTCACCGGCCCGAGCGGCATCGCCGCCACCTGCGCGCGCAGCGCCTCGAAGAACTTCGCCTCGACGTCGCGCGCGACGATCACCCGGCTCGTCGCCGTGCACTTCTGCCCCGCGTAGCGCATCGCACCCGCGGCGACGAGCGCCGCGGCCCGCGCGATATCCGCATCGCCGAGCACGATCGCGACGTTCTTCCCGCCCATCTCCGTCTGGAAGCGGACGTTCCGCTTCGCGGCGACGGTCGCCACCTGCATGCCCACGCGCATCGAGCCGGTGAAGCTCACCACCTGCACCGCCGGCTGACGGACGAGGATATCCCCGACCGTCGCGCCCGAGCCGAGGAGCACGTTGAAGACGCCGGCCGGAAGCCCCGCCGCGGCGGCGGACTCGGCGAGCAGCGACGCCACGTACGACGACATCTCCGAGGGCTTCAGCACCACCGTGTTCCCGAATGCCAGGGCCGGCGCCGCCTTCCAGAGCGGGATCGCCACCGGGAAGTTCCACGGCGTGATGAGTGCGGCGACGCCAAGCGGCTCCTGCAGCGTGAATTGCACCGCGCCCGGCGCCTGCGACGGGATCACGCTCCCGTTCGGCCGCACCGCTTCGCCCGCGTAGTAGCGCAGGATCACCACGCCGCGCGCCGCTTCGCCGCGCGCCTCGGCGATCGGCTTCCCCACCTCGCGCGCCATCGCCTGGGCGAGCGCCTCCTGCCGCTCGGCGAGCACCGCGGCCCAGCGGTGCAGGTGCTCCGCGCGCTGCATCCCGGTGAGCGCGCGCCAGGCCGGGAGCGCGTCGCTCGCGGCGCGGAGCGCCGCGTGGACATCGTCCGGCGTGCCCTCCGGGACACGCGCGACGATGTCGCTCGCGTCCGATGGGTTCACGGAATCGATCCAGCGGTCGCCGGCGCTCGGGTGCGCGGTACCGCCGATCGTCGAGCTCAAACGAGCGGCAGCGCTCATGACGGAGTAATCTCCCCCCGCGCCACCGCCGCCGCCACCGCGACATTGATCGTCGCGTTCACGCTCGACCGCAACATGTCGCCCACGATGTCCACCGCGAGCAACAGACCGAGCCCTTCGAGCGGAATGCCGAGCGACACGAGGATCGGCGCCATCGTGACGATCGAGCCGCCAAGGATCCCCGGCACCGCGAAGCTCAACAACGTGGCCTGGACGAAAATGAACGGCACCTTCGCCGGCGGGATCTCCACGCCGTAGAGCCGCGCCAGGAAGTAGGATCCGGTGAGGAAGGCGATCGGCGCGCAGTACTTGAACGCCGACACCGCAAGGGGGAGCACGAACGCGGTCACCCGCTCGGGGAGCCCGAGGCGCGTGCGCGCGCCATCCATCATCGCCGGGAGCGCCGCGATCGACGAGCGCGCGACGAAGGCCACCGTAAAGGCGGGCGCGACCGCGCGCGCGAAGTCGCGGAGCGGAACGCCGGCGACGAGGCGAGCAAAGGGGAACACCGCGACGCCAGCCACCGCGCACAACGCCGAGAGCACGAAGAGGTAGTAGCCGAGCAGCCCGGCCGCGAGCACGCCGAAGCCCACCGCCAGCGGGAGCGAGAGCGCGAAGACGCCGATCGGCGCGAGCGCCAGGATCCACGTCACGAGCACGCGCAGCCCATCCACGATGCCGGCGCAGAGATCCACCACCGGCGCCGCGCGCGCACGCGGCAAGCGGGTGAGCGCCACCGCAAAGAGCAGGGCGTAGATCACGAGCGGCAGCAGCCTGCCATCGGCCGCCGCCTTCACCGGGTTCGAGGGGAGGAGGCTCGCGATCCATCGCCCCGCCGTCTGCACCTCGTTCACGCCCGCCGGCGATGAACTGCCCGCGTGAGTGCGCAGCGACGCCGCCGCATCGGCGTCCACGTGCAATCGCGCCATGATCGGCGGCACGACCACCATGGAGAACGCGGTCGTGGCCATCACCAGCACGAGGAAATAGAGTGCCGCCTTCTTTCCCAGGCGCCCGATCGCGCCCAGGTCCGCCGCGCCCGCGACGCCCACGACGAGGCTCGCGAGCACCAGCGGGATCACCAGCATGAGCAGCCCGTTCACCCAGAGCGACCCGACGGGCGCCAACACATCGCTCACCTGGGATGCCACCGCGGGATCGAGCCGCTGCAAGAGCACGCCGGCACCAAGGCCCGCGCCGAGGGCGAGTAGCACGCGGCTATTCGAGGTCATGCGTCTCAGGGGTGTGGAGTGGCGCGAGCGGTCGGGACGCGGATGAGATACCGCCCGATCCCTCCGAAGGCAAATCGACCCGCGGGCCTACGACCGAACCGGCCGGTACGCGATCGCTTCGCCCACGTGCAGCGGGGCGATGCTCTCGCTCGCATCGAGGTCCGCGATAGTGCGGGCCACGCGCAGCACTCTATGGTAGGCCCGCGCCGTGAACCCCAGCCGTTCGCCGGCCGCGGCGAGCGCCTCGCGGGCGGCCGGCTCCACATACCCGTGGCGGTCCAGCCAACGCGGCGGCGCGTGCGCGTTCGCGACGGCACCCGCGATGTCGCGGTAGCGCCGCCGTTGGCGCGCGCGCGCGAGCTCCACCCGGGCCCGGATCTCGGCGCTCCCCTCGCCGCGCGTTCCATCGCCGAGCGCGCGGACGCCCACCGCGCCCACGTGCACGTGCATGTCCACGCGGTCCGTCATCGGCCCCGAGAGCCGCGCGCGATAGCGCACGATCTCCGCCGCCGCGCACCGGCAGGAGCGGGCCGGATCGCCGGCCCCGCCGCACGGGCACGGATTCATCGCGCCGACCAACGTGAAGCGCGCGGGGAAGGTGAGCGTCATCGCCGCGCGCGCGATGGTGACGCGGCCATCCTCGAGCGGCTGGCGCAGCGACTCGACCACGTGGCGGCGGAACTCCAGCAGCTCGTCGAGGAAGAGCACGCCGTGATGCGCCAGGCTCACCTCGCCGGGTCGCGGCGGCGAGCCGCCGCCGATCAGTCCCGCATCGGAGATCGTGTGATGGGGGGCGCGGAAGGGGCGCGCGAGCACGAGCGGCGCGCCGGGCGCGACGAGGCCGGCCACCGAGTGGATCGCCGTCACCTCCAGCGCCTCCGCCTCGCTCAGCGCGGGCAGGATCCCCGGCAGCCGCCGCGCGAGCATCGTCTTCCCCGCCCCGGGCGGCCCCACCATCAGCACGTTGTGCCCGCCGGCCGCCGCGATCTCCAACGCCCGCTTCGCCCCCGCCTGGCCGACCACCTCCGCGAAATCGGGCGCCTCGGCGTCAACCCTCGACGGCGCCGGCGGTGGCTCGACGCCCGGCAAGCGGCCCGCCCGCAGGCAGGCCACCAGCGCCGCGAGCGTGGGCGGCGCCGCGAGCCGCACCGCGCTCACGAGCGACGCTTCCGGGACGTTCGCCGGCGGGAGGATGAGCGTGCGCCCGCCCTGCGCCGCCACGCGACGCGCGATCGGCAACGCCCCGCGCACCGCGCGGAGCGCGCCGTCCAGCCCGAGCTCTCCCACCGCGGCGACGGCCTCCAACCGCTCGGGCGCGAGCTGCTTCGTCGCCACCAGGATGCCGAGCGCGATCGGCAGATCGAAGGCGGTGCCATCCTTCCGCACATCGGCCGGCGCGAGATTCACCGTGATCCGCCGCGGCGGCACCGCGAAGCCGGAATTGATCAGCGCCGCACCCACCCGCTCGCGGCTCTCCTTCACCGCGCCCGCCGGCAGGCCGACGATCGTGAACTGCGGCAGCCCGGTGGCGGCGTCCACTTCCACGGTGACATCGTAGGCGTCGATCCCGAGCACGGCGGCGGAGTGGACGGCGGCGAGCATGGCGTCACGGTGGCGCCGCGTCGCGCGCGACGCATCACCGAACGGACGCGCGGCAGGGCACCCCGACGCAACGCGGCCCGATGCGGTGCACCGGGGCGCGCGTGTCCTGGCGACCGCGAGCGACGGCGCGAGCCCATCGATCCGCGCCCGACGGATCGACGAGCCCCGCCGCGCGCGCTAGCGCTGGAAGACCACGAGCCGAACCGTCACACCCGCGCTGCCCGTGCCGCCATCCAGATAGAGGTCGAGCACCCCGC
>JAYUMO010000325.1:0-2733 GCA_043762555.1 Gemmatimonadaceae bacterium
GACGCCAGTGTCCCGTACTCGATCAGGCCGCGGCGCTTCGTGCGGGCAAGGTTCGGCGAGAACACGAGCAACGGCCCCAGCA
Source organism: Gemmatimonadaceae bacterium (assembly GCA_043762555.1). GTDB lineage: Bacteria > Gemmatimonadota > Gemmatimonadetes > Gemmatimonadales > Gemmatimonadaceae > DATKOH01. Next base: position 83 of record JAYUMO010000325.1, read on the forward strand.
TAATTAGCACGAAGAACCCGATCAGTCCCGCGACATTCGCCCTGAACGACATCAGTTCCTGTCCCTGGTACAACACCCGGGTGGCGATCACTCCGGCCATCCCCGCACCCTGCGCGAAAACGATCGAGGTGAAGGCGAGGGTGCTCATCCCCAGAAAGCCGATCCCGCCCGCGCCGTCGGGGTGGGTCGGCACCAGGCGTAGCTCCAACCGGGACACGCGCCAGAGGAGCGAGAACCAGATGAGGAGCCGCAGATACCAGCGGAACAAGATGAATTGCGCGATCGGGATGCTGACGAAGCCGTACCAGTAACCAGCTAGGGTCAAATGCATGGTCGCCCCATCGGGCACGGCGTACCAGCTCGCGGCGCCGACGGCCACGTTGCTCCGCCAGACCCAGTGGCCCACCGTGGCGGCGAAAACCAGCAGCGCGAGCTCGATCGGAACCGAATTGCGGAGTCTCATGGCGGCGTCCGTGGCCGCGAGGAACTTGGGAGTGTCCTCGGCACTCACGATCCCGCTCTCGACGAACGTCCTCATGACCGGCTGGAGCCGCTGATGGACCGCCAGCTCCGCCATGATCAGCACGGGGAGCGCGATCAACAATCGTACGTGCGCCTCGATATCGCGTAGGAATGGCAGCTCCGGGCCGCCGAGCAGGTGGCCTCCGATCGCCGACAAGAGCAGGAGGGGGACCCACGTGATGGCGATGATGAACAGGATGCGAAATTTCACGAGCTCGAGCGCCGGTCCCGAGAGATGCGCGCGCCGGAACAGCTGGAAGAGCGGGCCTCCCCGCACCAATGAGAAGTCCAGCTTGTCATCCGGGCTCGCCTTGACCGTCGTATTCATCGCGCTCCCATTCGTGGCGTGCGATCCGTCGCTCAGCTCTTGGTGATCTGCACGTCGCCCTTCACCGGCACCGCGCGCGCGAAGTTGTCCACGTACGAGCTGAATTTCACCGCCGTCTCGAGCATCGCGCGCACCTTTGCCTCCGGCGCCGCGCTCTTCGCGCGGATCACGTAGCGCATCTCAGTGTAGCCCGGATGGACCTCGGAAGACACGCCGAGCTCCCCGCGCAGGTCGTAGTCCGCCTGCACTTCCACTTCCAACGAGTCGAGCGCCACCTCCATCCGGGCCGCCCACATGCCGATCCCGATGGCGAGGCACGATGCCAGCGATGCGCGGCCGAGCACCCCGGGATTGGGTCCCGCATTCGTGCCGCCGTATTTCTCCGTCATGCCGACGGTGAGCTTGTGCGCCCCCTCCGTGACTTCGCACGAGAGCCCATCGCCCAGCGTCGCGACGGTCTTGGCTGTCCCTTGTCCTACGCTCGCGCGCAGGGATACCGCCTTCACGTTCCGCTCGAGTGCTTCCTTGATCGGCGCCGTATGGTGCATGTTTCACCCGTCTAGATCGACCCGGTAACATGCCTTCCTCTCCCCCGAAGCGCTAACTGCCGGTCTCGACACTCGGCACTCGGCACTCGGCAGCGAGTGGGCGTTAGCCCACGAGCCCCTACTCGCTACTGTCTGCCGAGTGCCGAGTGCCGAGTGCCGAGTGCCGAGTGCCGAGACCCGCCTTTCCCCATGTGGCTACTCCCGCTTCTCCCCGCGCTCAGCCGCGCCGCGGTACTGACGTACTACCGCGCGAGTAGGAGCGGCGCCCCCGTGCCCAGCGGCGGTCCCGTCCTGCTGGTCGGCAACCACCCCAATTCGTTGCTGGATCCGTTGTGCGTCGCCTGGGCCGCTCGTCGACCGCTGCGCTTCCTCGCCAAAGCCCCGCTATTCTCACATCCGGTCGTCGGCTGGCTCGTGCGCGGCGCCGGCGCGATCCCAGTATACCGTAAGGCCGACGACCCCACGCAGATGTCCCACAACGAGGAGTCCTTCCGCGCCGTCCACGACGCCCTCGCCGCGGGCTCCGCCGTCGCCCTCTTCCCCGAAGGCATCAGCCACAGCCAGCCCTCGCTCGCTCCGCTGAAAACCGGCGCCGCCCGCATCGCCCTCGGCGCCGCGCCCCGCGCCGGCGGCGCCTTCCCGATCATCCCGGTGGGCCTCGTCTTCCGCATCAAGGATCGCTTCCGCAGCGCGGCCCACGCCGCGGTCGGCGCGCCGGTAGCGTGGGACGACCTCGCCGCACGGGGCCCCGACGACCACGACGCCGTGCGCGAGCTCACCGATCGGATCGACCGCGCCATGCGCGCCGTCACCCTGAACCTCGCGCGCTGGGAGGACGAGCGCGTCGTCATCACCGCCGAAGCGATCTGGGCCGCACGGCGAGCGGTAAGCGCCACGCCGGCGGCACGCGTCTCCCGCATCGCGACCGCCGCCGACCTCCTCGCCCGCGCCCGCGCGAGCGGCGACGAACGCTGGACGCGCCTCGCGCGCGACGTGAGCGACCACGCGCGCCTCCTCCGCGCTCTCGGCGTTCGGCCCGCCGACGTGGAGCTGGACACCGGCTTCGGCACCGCCGCGCGGTGGGCCCTGCGCCGCCTCACCATAGTAGGCGCCCTCCAGCTCCTACTCGCCGCGATCGCGCTCATTCTCTTCTGGATCCCCTACCGCGTCACCGGCGCCGTCGTCGCGCGGATGGCGAACGAGAGGGATCTTGTCTCCACGTACCGCGTCCTCGGCGGCGCAATGATCTTGAT
>JAYUMO010000326.1:0-2071 GCA_043762555.1 Gemmatimonadaceae bacterium
GAGTGCGAACTCTTCGTCTCGCACACCGTCGCCCAGCTCGGCGCCTGGACCGAGGAGCAGATCACGCTGGGCGTCGTCGTCACGACCATCAAGCGGCAGGTCTCGCGAAAGTCCGGCGCCGAGTTCGCGCGCCTCACGATCGAGGACTTCACCGGCACCACCGAAGTGCTCGTCTTTCCCGAGGCGTGGGCCGCCCTGTCCGATCGCATTCGCGAGGATGTCCCCGTGCTGCTGCGCGGCGCCTACGGGCGGCGCGACCAGGGCGCCGACAATCCCACCTTCATCGTCGAGACCGTCCAGAAATTCGCCGAGGTGCGCGCCAGCGGGCAGGTCGCGGTCGCGCTCGAACTCGGTGCCGGCACCGGGCTCACCGCCAGCGTCATGCACGACGTGCGCGCCGTCGCCGAAGCCCATCCCGGCGCCTCGCCTCTCGAATTGCGCTGGCTGGACGAGGCCGGCGGCGCCCCCGCCCGCTGGCGGTCGCGCTCGCTGCGGCTCGCGCCCACCGGCGCCGCCCTCACTGAACTCCGCAACCTGCTCGGGGCCGAGCGGGTGCGACTCGTACGCGGGAGCTGACCGTGGGAACCTCCGTCGCACTCGAATTCGAAAAGCCCATCGCCGAGCTCGAGAAGCAGATCGACGAGCTCAAAAAGATGGCGAGCGATCAGCAGATGGAAGTCGGCGAGGAGATCCAGCCGCTCACGCGCAAGCTCGACGCGCTGCGCGCCGAGATCTACCGCAACCTCTCGCCCATCCAGCGCGTGCAGGTCGCACGGCACGTGCGCCGCCCCTTCACCGCCGACTACCTGCGGCTCTGCTTCTCCGACTTCATCGAGCTGCACGGCGATCGCGCCTTTCGCGAGGACGCCGCAATCATCGGCGGGTGGGCCCGGCTCGACGACGACACGGTCATGGTCATCGGCCACCAGCGCGGGCGCGATACGCGCGAGAACCTCAAGCGCAACTTCGGCATGCCCCATCCCGAGGGATACCGCAAGGCGCTGCGCCTCATGAAGCTCGCGGAGAAGTTCCACGTCCCCGTCCTCACCCTCATCGACACCACCGGCGCCTGGGCCGGCATCGGCGCCGAGGAGCGCGGCCAATCGGAGGCCATCGCCCGCAACCTGTTCGAGATGAGCCGCCTCGAAGTCCCGATCATCGCCACCGTCATCGGTGAGGGCGGCAGCGGCGGCGCGCTCGCGCTCGGCGTCGCCGATCGGGTGCTGATGATGGAGAACTCCGTCTACTCGGTCATCTCCGTCGAAGGGTGCGCCTCGATTCTGTGGAAGGACGGCAAGAGTCCCGAGATGCGCGAGAAGGCCGCCAAGGCCCTCCGCATCACGGCCCCCGACCTCCTCGAGCTCCGCGTCATCGACGACATCATTCCCGAGCCGCTCGGGGGCGCGCACGCGAACCACGAGGAGGCCGCCAAGGCGCTGCACATCGCGCTCGTCAAGAACCTCGAGGACCTCAGCCGCCTCAAGCCCGACAAGCTCGTCCGCCGGCGCCGGGAGAAGTTCCTCCGCATGGGGCTCTTCAACGAATGACCGAGCCCGTCGCCGCGGACGTCGCCGCCCCCCCCGTCGCCCATCGCGTCGAAGTCGCCTTCAAGGGCAATCGCCGCGAGTTCTTCCGCTTCGAGGGTGCCGAGCCGCCCCCGCTCCACGCCGGCGTCGTGGTCGAGGTGGATCGCGGCGAGGACCTCGGGCGCGTGCACAGCACCGGCGAGGCCGCCGAGGTGCGCAACGCGGGGCTCGCGCACGGCACCGGCACCGAGCTCCCCGCGCAGCGCATCCTGCGCCTCGCCACTGCCGGCGACATGGCGCTCGAAAAGCGGTGCCGCGTGGACGACGACGACGCGCGCCGTCGCGCCGCCGAGCGCGTGCGGGCCAATCACCTCGTGATGAAGCTCTCCGATGCCGAGTGGCAGTGGGATCGCAAGAAGCTCACGCTCTACTTCACCGCCGAGAAGCGCGTCGATTTCCGGACGCTCGTGCGCGACCTCGCCGCGATGTTCCGTGCCCGAATCGAACTCAAGCAGATCGGCGTCCGCGACGAGGCCAAGCGCCTC
>JAYUMO010000327.1:0-2195 GCA_043762555.1 Gemmatimonadaceae bacterium
CTGGGGGCGATGAGCGCCGAGGAGGCGCTGAACCACGGACTATCGGGCCCGATGCTTCGGGCGAGTGGCGTGGCGTACGACGTGCGCAAGGATTTCCCCTACCTGGACTACGAGACGTACGACTTCGAAGTCCCGGTGGGAACGCAGGGCGATGTCTACGATCGCTACCTCGTGCGCGTCGAGGAGCTGCGGCAGAGCGTTCGGATTCTCGAACAGGCGATCGCGCGCCTCCCCGATGGTCCCGTGAACGTGGACGACCCGCGGCTGATTCTCCCCGACAAGCATCGCGCCACGAGCGAGATGGAAAGCATGATCCATCACTTCAAGCTCGTGATGGAGGGGCCCCGCCCGCCGATCGGCGAGGCGTACGTGCCGGTCGAGAGTCCCAAGGGGGAGAAGGGCTACTACATGGTGAGCGACGGCACGTCGAAGCCGGTGCGGTGGCGCATCCGCCCGCCGAGCTTCGTGAACCTGAGCGCGATCCCGAAGATGGTCGAGGGGCACCTGCTCTCTGACGTGATCGCGATCAACGCGAGCATCGATATCGTGATGGGAGAAATCGACCGATGAGCACCGCGAATCGGGCGAGCCCGATCTGCTCTCATGGGGAGATCGACCGATGAGCCACGGCCCGTCCGCCGCCGGCGGCTCCCTCGTGGCCGCGCCCGCGCATCACACGCACGAGCCGCACGCGCCTGTCTTCGTGGGCGCACGAAAGACCGAGCTCGACATGATCTGCGGCCGCTATCCGACGAAAATGGCGGCGCTCCTCCCGGCACTCTGGATCCTGCAGGAGGAGCGCGGCTGGGTGAGCGAGCGCGGCATGGCCGAAGTCGCGGCCGTGCTGGGCCTCACGCCCGCCTACGTGAAGGGCGTGGTCACGTTTTACACCATGTACCACCAGCACCCGGTGGGAAAACACTTTATCCAGGTCTGCACCACGACACCGTGCAACATCTGCGGCGCCGAGGACGTGGTGAAGGCACTGCTCCGGCACACGAGGTGCGGCGAACTCGGGCTCACGAGTCCGGATGGACGCTTCACCGTGATCGAGGTGGAATGCCTGGGCGCCTGCGGCTTCGCGACGCCGGTCATGATCAACAGCGACTTTCTCGAATCCGTCACCCCCGACACCGTGCCCGACATCCTGGCGGACCTCACCTGATGGGATATCCGCACAAGTCGCATCCGCGCGAGACCACGGTCCTCTCCGAGCACTTCGGCAGCGCCAGCGCCCGCACGCTCAGCGGCTGGAAAGCGCGCGGCGGCTATCAGGCGCTCGAGCAGGCGCTCGGGATGGCGCCGGCCGACATCGTGAACGTGGTCAAGGAATCCGGACTGCGCGGGCGCGGCGGCGCCGGCTTCCCGACGGGACTCAAGTGGTCGTTCATGAAGCCCGGCGACGGCAAGCCGCACTACCTCTGCTGCAACGCGGACGAGAGCGAGCCGGGGACCTTCAAGGATCGCGAGATCATGCGCTGGACGCCGCACGCCCTCGTGGAGGGGTGCGCACTCGGCGCCTACGCGATTGGCGCCGAGACGGCGTACGTCTATATCCGCGGCGAGTTCACCGAGCCGTTGCAGCACATGAACGAGGCGGTGCAGGAGGCGTATGCGGCGGGCATCCTTGGCGCGAACGCGATGGGGACCGGCAAGCGCATCGACGTGCACGTGCACAAGGGCGCGGGCGCGTATATCTGCGGCGAAGAAACGGCGATGATGAACTCGCTGGAAGGGAAGCGCGGCAACCCACGCATCAAACCGCCCTTTCCGGCGGTGTCGGGCGTCTTCGGCATGCCAACGACGATCAACAATGTCGAGACGCTCGTAGCGGCGGTGCACGTGCTCCAGCGCGGCGCCGCCTGGTACAAGGGATTCGGGCGCGCCGACAATCCCAAGAGCACCGGCACCAAGCTGTATTCGGTGTGCGGCAACATCGCGAAACCCGGGAACTACGAGGTCCCGATGGGATTTCCGTTCAAGGATTTTCTGTACGACTTGTGCGGCGGCCCGCTGCCGGGCCGAAAGTTCAAGGCGGTGATTCCGGGCGGCGCGTCGGTACCGATCCAGACGATGGAGGAGGCCGAGGCGACCTTGATGGATTACGAGGGATTCGTGGCCGGCGGAACGATGCTCGGCTCCGGCGGCGTGATCGTCTTCGATGACCAGCAAAACATGGTGAAGCAGATCGCGCG
>JAYUMO010000328.1:0-1619 GCA_043762555.1 Gemmatimonadaceae bacterium
GAGGGGACGGACCGGATCCAGCTGATGCAGAGCATGGGCGACGCGGCGGCCTTCTCCGGCCAGCTGCGGGCCCTGGCGTGCGACCTCGGCAAGATCGCGAGCGACCTCCGGCTGCTCGCCTCGGGCCCGCGCACGGGGCTCGATGAGATCCGCCTCCCGGCGGTGCAGCCGGGCTCGTCGATCATGCCGGGCAAGGTGAATCCGTCGATCCCCGAGATGGTGAATCAGGTCTGCTGCCAGGTGGTGGGGAACGACGCGTGCATCGCGATGGCGGCCGAGCAGGGACAGCTCGAGCTCAACGTCATGATGCCCGTGATCGCGTACGATCTCCTGCAGGCGATCGGCATCCTGACAAACGCCATCCGCGCGCTCACGGAGCGCTGCGTCACGGGGATCGAGGCGAACCGCGCGCAGGCGGAGTACTGGGTGGAGCGGTCGGCCGCGCTGGCCACGGCGCTGGCGCCGCAGATCGGCTACGCGCGGGCGGCGGAGCTGAGCAAGCAGTCGGTGAAGGAGAACGTGCTGATCCGCGAGCTGGTGCGCCGCGAGAAGGTGCTGCCCCAGTCGCAGATCGACGAAACGCTGGACCTCCGGAAGATGACCGAGATCGGTGTTCCGGGCGGTTCCCACGGCGGCGTGTCCACCGGCTGAGGACGCGTCCCTTGTCGGCGCGCGGCGGCGCCTCTATCGTGCAGGTATGCGCATTACCACGTGGGCCGAGTACGGGCTGATCTGCGCCCTCCATCTCGCCAAGCGCCGGACCGATGTTCCGGTGACGGGCCGCGACATCGCCGCCCGCGAGAAGCTTCCCGCCGATTACGTGGAGCAGATCCTCTTGCGCCTGCGCCGCGCGGACATCGTGAAGAGCACGCGCGGGGCGCACGGCGGCTACGCGCTCGCCCGGGATCCGGCCGAGATCTCGGTCCGGGACGTGATCAACGCCTCCGAGCTCGCCACCTTCGATCTCCACTGCGTGTCGCACCCGGTGGATGAGGAGCGCTGCGACGCCGCGCACGAATGCAGCATCCGTCCCGTCTGGATGCTCCTCCAACAGAAGATCGACGACGTGCTCCAAGGGGTGCGGCTCGCGGACCTCCTGCACGACGAGCCGGAAGTGCGCCTGCGCGTCGGTCTGCCGGTACTGCAGGCCTGAGCGGGCTCATCGGCCCCGAAAAGCAAGGAATGTTTCGAACGCTCTGGCGGGACTGGCGGGCCGCCCGAACACGCGATGCGCGTGCCGGCGCGTACGTGGCCGCTCTCGTCGCGGAGCCGCCGGCGGAGGACGTGCGCTGGCTCGCCGAATACGGGACGAGCGGCGATGCCGACCACGCGCGATGGGAGCTGCGGTACGCGCGACGGGCGCTCGGCCTCGTCGCCGCCCAGCGCGATGCCCTGGATGACCGCACGGCCTCCGATGTCGCGCGCGCCCTCGAGCGCGCGCTGGCCAGCGATCCCGTGATCGCGCCGGAGAAACGTCGCATCGCCTCGCGCCAGCTCAATGCGCGCCTGCGCGGCTACGCCGAGGCGGTGGCCCGTCGGGAGGCGCCGGGCACCGGCTATCATCTCGGCCGCGCGCTGCTCGACTTCGCCGGCCATCCCGGGGCGCCGCACGGCGACGT
>JAYUMO010000329.1:0-2406 GCA_043762555.1 Gemmatimonadaceae bacterium
AGCGGCAGGATGCACGTGGCCGGGAGTCCGAGGGCCTGCACGAAGAACGAGCGCAGACAGGAGCCCACCGGTCCCATGATCGTGTGCGCCTCGCGGCACGAGGCGACGGCCGCGCCGGGGCCGGCGAGGATCGCGACGAGCAGATAGACGCCGAGCAGCAGCAGGGCGGCGCCGGCGAACTCACGTTTCAGCTCCGCGCGCATCATCGGAGGCTACCGCCCCCGCCCCGTCGCGAGCGCCGTGATCTGGCGGTCCTGGAAGGCCGGCACCACCGGATACGCGTCGACGTTCGCGCAGGCGACGAGATCGGCGCCGAAGCCGGCGTCGGCGAGGGCGCGCCCGTGCTCGGCGTCGCCGAAGAGGCGCGCGAGGTTCTCGCCGTAGCGGCGGTCCACGAGCAGGCATGCCATCGCGCCGTCGCCGAGCACCGCCGGTGTGGCGCGGCGCAGCAGCGCCTTCACGAAACGGCCGGCGCACGCGGCGTCCTCGAGGGAGAACATCCGATCGCGTCCCGCGCAGAGGAACGTGATGTCGACGCCGTGTTTGCTCGCCTGCCGCAGGACGCGCGCCACCGCGGTGAAGTTGGCATAGCAGGCCACGAGCACCTCGCGCGCGCCGGAGAGTCCCGCGAAAGCCGCCGTGCCGTTGGTGGTCGTGAGCAGCACCGTCTTCCCCTCCACCGCGTGGCGCGTGTATTCGAGCGGCGAGTTCCCGAGGTCGAAGCCCTCGATCGCGAGCATCCGGCGCTCGCCGGCGAGGATCACCTCGGCGCGGTCCAGCTGCTTCGCGCGCGTGATCACCTCATCGGCGCTCTCGACGGGCATGATGTTGCGCGCGCCGTGATGCAGCGCGGCGGCGATCGTCGTGGAGGCGCGAAGCACGTCGATGACCGCGACCGTGCGCCCGCCCACCAGCGCCGGCGTGAGGCCGCCCGGACCGAACACCACATCGATGCGCATTACGGCTCCCGCAGCAGGTCGCTCTCGCGCTCGAGGAACTTGGTGTCCACCTTCCCCGACTGGAATCGTGGATTCTGCATCACGCGCGCGAGGAAGGGGATCGTGGTGGTGACCCCCTCCAGCACGAAGCTCTCGAGCGCCACCTGCATGCGCTTCACGGCCTCGGCGCGGTCGCGCCCCTGGCAGATCACCTTCGACAGCAACGAATCGTAGTAGGGCGGCACCGTGTAGCCCGCGTAGATGTGCGTGTCGATACGCACGCCGGGGCCGCCCGGCGGGTGGAAGACATCGATCCGCCCCGGCGAGGGCTGGAAGTTTCGCGCCGGATCCTCGGCGTTCACCCGCACCTCGATCACGTGCCCGCGCAGCGCCGGCAGCTCCTTCACCGAGAGCTTCTCGCCGCTGGCAACGCGGATCTGCTCCTTCACGAGGTCCACGCCCGTGAGCATCTCGGTCACCGGGTGCTCCACTTGGATGCGCGTGTTCATCTCCATGAAGTAATACGAGCCGTCCTCGTCGAGCAGCATCTCGATCGTCCCCGCCCCCACGTAGTCGATCGCCTTCGCGCCCTTCACGGCGTCGGCGCCCATGCGCTCGCGCAGCTTGGGGGTCATCGCGGGGCTCGGCGCCTCCTCGATCAGCTTCTGGTGGCGCCGCTGCACGGAGCAGTCGCGCTCGCCGAGGTGGATCACGCTTCCGTGCTTGTCCCCCATGATCTGGAATTCGATGTGGCGCGGGCGCTGCAGATATTTCTCGACGTACACGTCCCCCGACCCGAAGGCCGAGAGCGCCTCGGAGCGCGCGAGCTGGAAGGCGCGCGCGAAATCGTCGGGGTCGGCGGACACGCGCATCCCCTTCCCGCCGCCGCCGGCGGCCGCCTTGATGATCACGGGGAAGCCGATCTTGCGCGCGAAGACGAGCGCTTCCTCCGCCTCCTCCACCGGGCCGGGGGTGCCCGGGACGACGGGGACGCCGACCTCCGTCATCGCTTTCCGCGCCGCCGCCTTGTCGCCCATCTTCCGGATCTGCGCGGCGGTGGGCCCGATGAAGGCGATCTGCGATGCTTCGCACGTCTCCGCGAACTCCGCGTTCTCCGCGAGGAAGCCGTAGCCGGGGTGGATCGCGTCGGCGCCGGTGATCTCGGCGGCCGCGATCAGGCGCGGGATCCGCAGGTACGAGTCGCGCGCCGGCGCGGGGCCGATGCAGACGTCATCATCCGCGAAGCGCACGTGCAGCGACTCGCGGTCGGCCTCGGAGTACACGGCCACCGTCTGGATGCCGAGCTCCTTGCAGGCGCGGATCACGCGGAGCGCAATCTCGCCGCGATTCGCGATGAGGATCTTCTTGAACATGGGGCTCCGGGGGCGCCGCGGCAGCTCAGGCGCCGACGTCGCGCTGGAAATCGTCCCAGGTCGTGTCGCTCGAGCCCTCGATGCCCTGCACGCGC
>JAYUMO010000330.1:0-3042 GCA_043762555.1 Gemmatimonadaceae bacterium
CTGACGTCACGATTCGCGGCGGCCATGTAGACGCCGGGATCGCCTCGCCGGGGGCGCAACGGGCCGCCTCCGGAGGTGCGGCGTCTGCTATCTTTCCAGTGTGCGCCACCTCTACATCCACGTCCCCTTCTGCCGCCGCCGCTGCTCGTACTGCGATTTCTCGATCGCGGTGCGGCGGGTCGTGCCGGTGGACGACTTCCTGCGCGCGGTGGACGCCGAGCTGGCGATGCGCGCGCCGGACGCCGAGCCCGAAGCGCTGACGACAATCTATTTCGGCGGCGGCACCCCATCGCTGATCGGCGGGGACGGGATCGCGCGGCTGCTCGACCTCATCCGCACACGCTTCGCGATCGCGACGGACGCCGAGGTCACGCTCGAAGCGAATCCCGACGACGTGACCGCCGGCGCCGTGCGTTCCTGGCGCGCGGCCGGCGTCACTCGCCTCTCGATCGGCGCGCAGAGCTTCGACGACGCGGCGCTGGCGTGGATGCATCGCACGCACACGGCGGATCAGACGGCCGCCGCCGTCGACACGTCGCGCTCCGGCGGGCTCGCGAACGTCTCACTTGATCTGATCTTCGCCCTACCGAGCGCGCTCCGTCGCGATTGGGAGCGCGATCTCTCGCATGCGCTGTCGCTCGCCCCCCAGCATCTCTCCGTCTACGGGCTCACCGTGGAGCCGGGGACGCCGCTCGGCCGGTGGCACGCGCGCGGCGACGTGGCGGAAGCGCCCGAGGAGAAGTACGAGCGGGAGTTCCTTGCGGCGCACCGGCGGCTCGCGGCGGCGGGATTCGAGCACTACGAGGTGAGCAACTACGCGCTCCCCTGCGCGCGCGCGCGTCACAACTCGAGCTACTGGCGACGCGTGCCGTACCTCGGCGTGGGTCCCTCCGCTCATTCCTTCGACGGCGAGCGCCGTTGGTGGAATCACGCCGCCTACGCCGAGTGGGCGCGCCGCGTGCTCGCGGGCGAGTCGCCGATGGCGGATGGTGAATCGCTCACGGCGTCCAGCGAGGAGGCGGAGCGCATCTATCTCGGATTGCGCACCGCGGAGGGGCTCGACGCCGACCCCGCGCTCCTCGAGCGGGCGCGTCCGTGGGGGGCGGAGGGCTGGGCGGTACTCCGCGGGTCCCGTCTCGCGCTGACGCCCACCGGCTGGCTCCGCCTCGACACGCTCGCCGCCGACTTGACCGGCGTCGCGAGCCGTTCCTAGCTTGCACGTCATGGTGCCGCAGGCGCTTTCCGATCGCGAACGCCGCGTGCTGGAGGCGGTCATTCAGAGCTACGTGGAGACGGCGGAGCCCGCCGGCTCGCGCACGATCTCCCGTCGCTTCGGCATCGGGGTGTCGGCGGCGACGATCCGCAATACGATGAGCGATCTGGAGGAGAAGGGTTTCCTCTTCCATCCGCACACTTCCGCCGGTCGCGTCCCCACGGATGCGGCGTACCGCGCGTACGTCGACTCGCTGCTGCACGTGGCCACGTCGTTGGACGCGGGGTCGCAGGAGTTCCTGCGCGAAGAGCTCTCCGCCGGCGGCACCGCGATCGAGGCGATCCTTCGACGCGCGGCGCAGGTGCTCGGCGTGCTCACCCAAGAGCTCGGCGTCGCTATCGGCCCGCAGCTCGCCGTGGCGCGGCTCGAGCGGTTGGAGCTCGTGCGACTGTCGGCGGAGCGGCTGCTGATGGTGTTGCGGCTCACCGGCGGCGCGGCGCAGAGCATCTTCGTCGAAGTGCCGGGCGAGATCGCGGAGGCGGCGCTCGCCGAGGTTGCGCGCATCCTGAACGAGCGGCTCGCCGGTCTCCTACTGCGTGAGATCCGCGCGACGCTCGCCGCCCGGCTGCGGGATACCGCGGCGCCGCGCGAGGCGAAAGAGCTGCTCAATATCTTCATCCAAGAGGCCGAGCAGCTGTTCGAGATGGCGAAGCCGCTGGACGAGGGGCCGGTGCTGCTCGGGCAGACGTCGGTGCTCGTGGAGCAGCCGGAGTTCGCGAACAGCCGGAGCTTGCGCCGCCTGCTCGCGCTCACCGACCGGCCCGATGCGCTCGGGAACCTGGTGCGCCGTCAACACACGCGCCCCGGGCTCTCGATCACGATCGGCACGGAACATGGCGATCCCGATCTGTCGGACTTCACGCTGGTGACGGCCGAGTTCCAGCTGGGCGGGCTGTCCGGCGTGATCGGCGTGATCGGACCCACGCGCATGCCCTATGAGAAGGTGATCACGCTCGTGACGCACACCTCCCGGCTCCTCGCCGAGCTCATCGATTGACCGCCGGCAGCGCCCGCCCCTCCCCATCGCATGGCTGACTTCTACGCACTGCTCGGCATCTCGCGCGACGCCTCCGAGGACGACCTCAAGCGGGCGTACCGGAAGCTCGCGATGCAATACCACCCCGACCGGAACGCGGGCTCCAAGGAATCGGAATCGCGCTTCAAGGAGATCACGGAGGCGTACGACGTCCTCCGCGATCCGCAGAAGCGCGCGCTCTACGACCGCTATGGCGAGGTGGGGCTGCGCGGCGGGGGCGGTGGGGGCTTTCACCACGTGGATCTCTCGGAAGCGCTCGGCATCTTCATGCGCGACTTCGGCCTCGGCGGGATCGACGAGCTGCTCGGCGGCCGCGCGCGCGGCGGACCGCTCACCGGCGCGGACCTGCGCGTGAACGTGACGCTCGCCTTCGCCGAGGCGGCCGCCGGCGTGGAGCGGACGGTGACGGTGAAGCTCCTGGACAATTGCGACAAGTGCGCGGGGAACGGTGCCGAGCCGGGCACGAAGCCGAAGCGATGTGCCACGTGCGCGGGGCGCGGCGAGGTGCAGCGCGCGCAGCGCTCCTTGTTCGGGCAATTCGTGAGTGTCGCGCCGTGCCCCACCTGCTCCGGGCGCGGCCAGGTGATCGAGACGCCGTGCCGGAAGTGCAAGGGCGAAGGCCGCCACCGCGTGGACCGCGCGATCACGGTGCAGATCCCGGCCGGCGTCGCGAGCGGACAGTACCTCGTGCTGCGCGGCATGGGCAACGTGGGTGCCCTCGGCGGTCCGCGCG
>JAYUMO010000331.1:0-6571 GCA_043762555.1 Gemmatimonadaceae bacterium
TCGTGCGCGCCGAGCGCGGCGTGTGCCTCGCGGCGGCGATGATGAACGCCGGCATCGTCGCCTTCCGCGTGTCGGTGGGCGGCGAAGCGCGCGGCCCGCTCTGCGGCATGGGGATCTGCTTCGAGTGCCGCGTGACGGTGAGCGGCGTACCGCACCAGCGCGCCTGTCTCATCGCGTGCGAGCCGGGATTGACCGTCGAGACCGGCGCGGCGGGATGAGCCGTACCGTTGAGACGGACGTCGCGGTCGTGGGCGCGGGACCGGCGGGGCTCGCCGCGGCGGCGCGGGCGGCGGAGCAGGGCGCGTGCGTGACGCTCATCGATCAGGCGTGGGCGCCGGGCGGCCAGATCTGGCGGCGGCGGCCGGGCGCGGGGGAGCCGCGCGCGGCACGCGGTTGGATGGCGCGCGTCGTCGCCGCCGGCGTGCAACGGCTGGCGGTCGCGGAAGTGATCGATGGCGATCTCGATGCCGCGCCGGCGATCGGGCTCACGGTCGTGACGCGCGGGGAGATCATCCATCTGCGCGCGCGAACCGTGGTGCTCGCCACGGGCGCGCGCGAGCTGTTCCTTCCGTTCCCCGGGTGGACGCTGCCCAACGTGCTCGGGGCCGCCGGGCTGCAGGCGCTGATCAAGGGTGGACTCGCGGTGCGGGGCCGCCGCGTCGTCCTCGCGGGCTCGGGTCCCTTGCTGCTCCCGGTGGCGTCGACACTCGCGCGCGCCGGGGCGCGGCTCGCGATCGTCGCCGAGCAGACGCCACCGGCATCGCTGCGCGCCTTCGTGCGCTCGCTCTGGCGATCGCCCGCGCACCTCGCGGCCGCCATGGCGATGCGCGGCGGCTTCGCCGGCACGCCTTATCGCGCCGGCACCTGGGTGACGCGCGCGGACGGCGATGGGCGGATCCAGCAGGTGACGCTCACCGACGGCGCGCGCACGTGGCGCGAGTCGTGCGATCTGCTGGCGTGCGGCTACGGGCTGGTGCCGAGCACGGAGCTCGCGCGGCTCTTGGGCTGCGCGCTGTCGCGCGCCGGGATCACGGTGGACAACGCGCAGCGGACGAGTGTGGATCGCGTGTTCGCGGCGGGGGAATGCACCGGCATCGGCGGCGCGCCGCTGTCGGTGGTGGAAGGCGAGATCGCCGGGCTGGCGGCCGCGCGTGTGGCCGTCGTGCCGCGCGTGCTCGCCGCGCGCCGCAGCGCGGAGCGCGCCTTCGCCGCGCGCGTGGCCGACGCGTTCGCACTGCGCGACGAGCTGCGCGCGCTGGCGCTCCCCGACACGATCATCTGTCGGTGCGAGGACGTGCGCCGCGGCGCCCTCGACGATGCGCACGAGGCGCGCGACGCCCGGTTGCACGCGCGCTTAGGCATGGGCGCGTGCCAGGGGCGCGTCTGCGGCGCGGCGTTGGAGGTGCTGCGCGGGTGGGAGCCCGGCGCCGCGCGTCCTCCCGTATTCCCGGCGCCGCTCGCCGCATTAGCGGAGCCCAATCGGCCGCGCGCGTGAGCGCACTTCCCACGGCCGCGCGCCGACGTACGTTTCACGGATGACCGCCGTCGCCCTGTCGACCGAGGAGATCGCGTTCGCCGTCGCGAAGGAGACGCGTCTCCTCGCGTGGTTGCGCAGCCAATCGTCGGTGCTCGTCGGCTTCAGCGGCGGCGTGGACAGCGCGTATCTCGCGTGCGTGGCGCTCGAGGCGCTGGGCGCGGCGCGCGTGCTCGCGGTGATCGGCCGGAGCGCGAGCTACCCCGAGGCGCAGTGGGCGATCGCGCGCGACGTGGCGGCGCAGGTTGGGCTGCCGGTGCTCGAGGCGGACACGCACGAGATGGACGACGCGCGCTACGCCGCCAATCCGACCGATCGCTGCTACTTCTGCAAGACCGAGCTCTGGGCGGTGCTCGGCCGCATCGCGCGCGAGCGCGGGATCGCGACGATCGTAGACGGGACGAACGCCGACGATCTCGGCGACTGGCGTCCCGGTGCACTGGCGGCGCGCGAGCGCGGGGTGCGCTCGCCGCTCGCCGATGCCGGACTCACCAAGCGCGAGATCCGCGCGCTGTCCGCGCGGCGAGGGATCCCGACGTGGGCGCAGCCCTCTTCGCCCTGCCTCTCCTCGCGGCTGCCGTACGGCACGCCGGTCACGGCCGAGCGGCTCGCGCAGGTGGAGCGCGCCGAGCGCGCGTTGCGCGCGCTCGGCATTGCCGGCGACTTGCGCGTGCGGCACCACGGCGAGATCGCGCGGGTGGAGCTCGCCGCCGGCACGCTCGACGAATGGCTCGCGCCCGAGCGGATGCGGGCGCTGCGTGACGCGGTGCGTGCGGCGGGGTTCGCGCGCGTGGCGGTGGATCTGCGCGGCTTCCGCTCGGGCTCCCTGAACGTGCTCGCGGGGGTGAGCGCCGCATGAGCGTCGATCGCCTGGTGTGCGATCTCACCGACGTCGCGCCCGGCGGTGTGGTCGAACAGCGCGGCACGCTCGCGGTGCTCGGGGTGAGCGACACGACGGCGTTCGCGGACACCGGACATCGCGCGCGCGCGCTGGCCGCCGCGGCGGCCCACGGGGTCACGCATCTCGCGCTCGAACTCCTGGACGATGGCGATGGCGACAACTCTCCGCGTCTTCCTCGCGCTTAGTCTCCCGCCCGACGAAAGGCGGGGGATCCGCGCCGCGACGGCGCCGATGCGCACCGTCGCGCCCGACATGGCGTGGGTGGTGGAGGACAATCTCCACCTGACGCTGAAATTCCTCGGGCCGCGGTTGCCGCCGGCCGTGGAGGCGTTACGCGACGCGTTGGCGCCGGTGATCGCGCGCGCGGTGCCGGTCGCGCTCGAGATCGGCGGCCTCGGCGCGTTCCCCAATCTGCGCGCCCCGCGCGTGGTCTGGCTCGGCGTGGTCGCGGAGGCGCGGCTCGAGCTGATGCACCACGACATCGAGACCGTCTGCTCCGGGCTCGGCTACGAGATGGAGGGACGCACCTTTCGACCGCACATAACGCTCGGCCGATCGCGGGCGCGCGGCGGACTGGCGAAGGCGACGGCGCGGGCGCTCGCGGACGCGGCACGCGCCGTGCACTACGCGGCGCGCGTGCAAGCGGGGTCGTTGGAGATCATGGCGAGCGAGCCGGCGACGCTCGGCGCCGTCTATCGCCGGCTCGCGTCCCTTGCGATGAAGGGGGAGCGGTAATGGGATGTTTCCGGCGCCTCGGGTGCGGTATCGCCATCGTCCTGGCGGCCGTGTTGCTCTGGCTCGCGAGCCCCTGGTGGCTGCCGTTCTTCGGCCTTCATCCCTCGCGGAAGACGAGTGAGAGCGCGCCGGCGGCGCCGGCCGGTCCGCCGTGGGAGCTCGTCACGCAGGAGTCCGCGCTCAGCGGCAAGGCGGCGATGCGCCGACTCGCCGGGAGGGCGGGTGCGGTGTTCGTGAACCTCAGCGGCGCCGAGTTCGTGGCGTACGTGGTCGATTCGCTCTCCAAACAGCTGCCCGCCTCCGCGCAGGGGACCACGGCCACCGTCATCGGCGACCAGCTCTTCGTGCGCATGGAGGTCCGGCCGTCCGACTTCGGCGCCGATCAGGCGCCGGAGGCGATCCAGCGGATGCTGCGCGAGCGCGAACCGGTGGAGATCGGCGGTACGCTCGCGATCGTCCGGCCCGGCCTGCTCGCGTTCAAGGTGGGCACGCTGCGGATCCGGGGGATCGCGATGCCGGGGCCGGGGATCCCGGCCATACTGGCGCGGCTCGCGCCGGGCGCCCGGCCGCCGCGCTTCCCGACGGACGCGCTGCCGCTCGTGGTGCCGGTGAACGTCGCGGACGTGCGCGTGCACAACGAGAAGGTGACCCTCTATAAGTCCGGCCAGTGACGTTCCGCATCGTCATCGCCGACGACGAGCAGGGGGTGCGCGCCGCGCTCGGCCAGCTCCTCGAGTACGAGGGCTACGAGGTGCGCGCGGTGGCCAACGGGACCGAGGCGCTGAAGACGTGCGAGGCGTGGCGCCCGCATCTGACGTTCCTCGACGTGAAGATGAGCGGCATCGATGGCCTGGAGACGCTCAAGCGGTTGCGGGTGGCCGAACCGACGGCGCTCGTGATCATGATCAGTGGCCACGGCACGATCCAGACCGCGGTGGAGGCGACCCAACTGGGCGCCTACGATTTTCTCGAGAAGCCGCTCGACACCGACCGCATCCTTGTCACGCTGCGCAACGCGCTCCGGCACGCGCGACTGACGGAGGAGAACACCCAGCTGCGCGCGACGATCGAGTCGCGCCACGAGATCGTGGGCCGGTCGGCGGCGGTCCGGCAGCTCTTGGAGCGGGTGGAGCGCGTTGGCCCCACCGGAGTGCGCGTGCTGATCACGGGCGAGAACGGCACGGGAAAGGAGCTCGTCGCGCGCGCGCTCCACACGCTGTCGCCGCGCCATGACGCGCCCTTCGTGGAGGTCAACTGCGCCGCCATCCCGGCCGAGCTGATCGAGAGCGAGCTCTTCGGCCACCTGCGCGGATCGTTCACCGGCGCGATCGCGGACCGCGCGGGGAAATTCGAGCAGGCGAACGGAGGCACGCTCTTCCTGGACGAGGTGGGCGACATGAGCCTCTCCGCGCAGGCGAAGGTGCTGCGCGTGCTCGAGGATGGCGTGGTCACGCGCCTCGGCGGCGCGAAGCCGGTGAGCGTGGATGTGCGAGTGGTGGCCGCGACGAACAAGCGGCTCGAAGAGGAGATCGCCGCCGGCCGCTTCCGGGAAGACCTCTACTATCGATTGAACGTGCTCCCGATCGCGGTGCCGCCATTGCGCGACCGGCGCGAGGACATCGTGCTGCTCGTCGCTTACTTCGCCCAGCGGCTCTCGGCGCAGGAAGGGATGGCGCCGCGCGCGATCAGCGAAGAGGCTGCGGCCCGCCTGGCGGCGCGCGAATGGCCGGGCAACGTGCGCGAGCTGCGCAACACCGTGGAGCGACTGCTCATCCTCGCGGCCGGACCGCGGGTGAGCGGCGCGGACGTGGACCGGTTGCTGGGGCCGCGCGCCGGCGGCGGCGAGCCGGGCATCGGGACGCTCGCCGCGTGCCGCACCTTCGACGAGTTCAAGGAGATGGCCGAGCGCGCCTTCCTGCTCGCCAAGCTGCGGGAGCACGATTGGAACGTCTCGGAGACGGCGCGGCTGCTCGACATGCCGCGCTCCAACCTCTACAAGAAGATCGAGCGGTACCAACTCTCGCGCGCCGACGGCTAGGAGACGGCATGGCTTCGCACGATTGGGACCAAGAGATGAAGAAGATCGACCGCCAGCTCGAATCGCTCTCCGACCAGGAGCTCATCTCGTCCTCCTCGGCGAAGTCGCCGGCCGAGCGGGCGAAGGTGAAGTCGGTACAACGGGAGACGTCGACCCTCGGCGTATTCGCACGGCTCGTGCTCGCGGTGGCGCTCGCGGTGGGTGTGCTCTTCTGGCCCTACGCGGCGCGCTGCGGGTTCGGCCTCTTCGCCTATCTGGGGGTCACGCTCACCGTGATCGGGGCCGGTATCTGGACCTCCGTCTGGACGTGGCGGCACCGCTCCTCACGCGCGCATCTCCTCTCGCTCCTCCTCGTGGTCTGGGGCGTGGTGCTGGCTGCCGTGGAGGTGCTGCCGCGTGTAGGTTACGCGAAGCCGGACGCGCAGCATCCGGCGCTGTGGATGTGTCCCTAGCCGTTCCTTCCGCCTTTCCGCTTCCCCATGACGACGTACAAGAACTTCATCGGCGGCCAGTGGGCCGAGCCGAGCACCGACGAATATTTCGAGAACACCAATCCGGCAGACACGCGCGACGTAATCGGCCGCTTCCCGCGCAGTGGGAAGGCGGACGTGGAATGCGCCGTGAAGAGCGCGAAGAAGGGTTTCGCGATGTGGCGCCGCACGCCGGCGCCGGCGCGCGGCGACGTGCTGCGCCGGGTGGGCGATCTCCTCACGAAGCGCAAGGAAGAGATCGCCGCGCTCATGACGCGCGAGATGGGGAAGCCGCTCGCCGAAACGCGCGGGGATGTGCAGGAAGGGATCGACACCGCCTACTATGCGGCGACCGAAGGGCGCCGGCTCTTCGGCCACACGGTGCCGAGCGAGCTGCGCGACAAGTGGGCGATGAGCTTCCGCCGTCCGATCGGCATCGCGGGGATCATCACGCCCTTCAATTTCCCGATGGCGATCCCCACTTGGAAGACGTTCCCCGCGCTCGTCTGCGGCAACGCCGTGATCTTCAAGCCCGCCGAGGATGTGCCGCACACCGGCCACGTGCTGGTCGAGGTCCTGCTCGACGCGGGGCTGCCCCCCGAGGTGATCCAGCTCATCCACGGGCCGGGCTCGCGCGTGGGCGCGGCGATCGTGGACCATCCCGATGTGCAGGTGATCTCCTTCACCGGATCCACCGAGACGGGGAGCCGGATCGGCGAGACGTGCGGCCGGATGCACAAGCGGCTCTCGCTCGAGATGGGCGGCAAGAACGCGATGATCGTGCTGGACGACGCGAACCTGGAGCTGGCTCTCGACGGCATCCTGTGGGGCGCCTTCGGCACGACCGGCCAGCGCTGCACCGCGACGAGCCGGCTCATCGTGCAGCAGGGCGT
>JAYUMO010000332.1:0-8798 GCA_043762555.1 Gemmatimonadaceae bacterium
CGCCGCGCATCGCCGGAGCGGATCGCCTCCACCTGTGCCGCGGTGAGACCGCCGTACGCGGCGCCGCCGTCCACGTGCGTGAGCGCGTAGCGGAAGGGCGCGTCCGCGAGGAGGCGGATGAGCGAGTCCTGCAGCGCGCGATCGACGTCCAGGGGGGGGCTCATCGCGCGAGCCGCTCGCGAAGCTGCGAGACCGCGCCGATGAGGAGCCGCGCGTCGAGTGAGGGGCCGGACGCGTCGAAGGTCACGGCGCGCACGCCGCGGCAACAGTCCACCGCGTACTGCGTGAACTCCATCATCTCGTCGCTCGGCGCCACCGCCGCCATCCACGGGCCCTCGAGATCCGGATCGGTGGCCACGCCGCCGGTGGAGATCACCGAGACGCGCTCGAGCGGATACTCGTGGAGCAGCCCGTACGGGTCGGCGTTGCGGAGCTCGGCGCTCACCCAGAGGTGCGACAGGTTCAGTTGGAGCGAGCCGCGCGTGGTCTCGAGCAGTCGGGTGAGGAAACGCCCCTCGCTCATCGCGCCGCCGGGGATCGTGAACGCCGAGGGAACATTCTCGAGCACGAGCGGCCGGGCGAGCGCGGCGCCGAGCGTGAGACAGTTGGTGGCGAAGCGCTCGCGCATCTCCTCGGTGTAGAGCGGCGGGAAGACGCAATCGAGGCTGTAGCGGCCGTCGATCGTGCGCATGCACTGGATGCGCTCCGCCACCCACGGGGCGTTGCAGACCTCGGCGAGCTGGCGGAGCATCTCGGTGGCGCGCTCGTCGAACGGATCGGAGAGCTGGCCGTTCGCATCGGAGAGCGGGAGCGTGAGCCGCTCGCGGAGCGCCGGGAAGTACGGGTCGCTTTGGCGCGGCGGATCGGTGATCACGAGATGGTCGAAGAGATCGCACGCGGCGAGCGTCTCCTGACCGAGATGCGGGTTGTAACACGCGCCGATCCAAAGCCCGGGCTTGCGCGGCTTGGCCGCGGGCGGTGCGGCGCCGGGCGGCGGGGAAGGTGCGGGGGCTTCGCTCATGCGCGTGCGAGAGAATAACGCGGCGAGAGCGCGCGCGGCAAGAGCGCGGCTCGGTTGGTTTTGTTTTTGTTCTTGTTTTTGTTCTTGGTTGCGCGCGATGCCGCGCGCTCCTAGCGTTCGGTATGCCGGCCGCCGCCCGCTCACCCTACGCGCGCATTCGCGAGCTGTGGCTTCGCTTGCACGCGCTCCCCGGTGGCACCTGGCTGTTCAGCCGGCTCGTCGGATGGTCGGCGCCCTACACGCGCACGATCGGGGCGCACGTCGTGGAGCTGCGCGCCGGCTATGCGAAGGTGGAGATGCGGGACCGCTGGTCGGTGCGGAACCATCTGCACTCGGTGCACGCGATCGCGCTGATGAACCTCGGCGAGCTGACCACCGGACTCGCCACCACTTTCGGCCTCCCCGACGACTCGCGCGGGATCCCGACCCGTCTCTCGATCGAGTTCGTGAAGAAGGCGCGCGGGCGGCTCAGCGCGGAGTGTACGGCGGGGGCCGTGGACATGAGCACCGAGCGCGACTACGACGTGCAAGCCGTGATCCGCGACCCGGCCGGTGACGTCGTGGCGCGCTGCACGGCGCGCTGGCGGATCGGGCCGATGCATCCGTCGCCGAGGTGAGCGCGACGTCGCTGCTCGACACGCCCTTTACGCGCCAGGCCGGGATCGAGGTGCCGCTCATCGGCGGCGCGATGTATCCGTGCGGCAATCCGGAGCTCGTCGCCGCCGTCTCCGCCGCCGGCGGGATCGGGATCGTCCAGCCGATCTCCCTCACTTACGTGCACGGCCACGAGTACCGCGCGGGCCTCCAGCTCATCAAGCGGCTGACGAACAAGCCGGTGGGGATGAACGCGCTCATCGAGCGATCGTCGAAGACGTACCACGCACGGATGGTACGCTGGGTGGAGATCGCGCTCGAAGAGGGGATCCGCTTCTTCGTGACGTCGCTCGGCAATCCGCGCTGGGTGGTGGAGCGCGTGAGCCCGCTGGGTGGCGTGGTGTACCACGATGTGACCGAGCGGAAGTGGGCGGAGAAGGGGCTCGCCGGCGGAGTGCACGGGCTGATCGCCGTGAACGACCGCGCCGGCGGTCACGCCGGTCCCCGGTCGCCCGAGCGCCTGTTGGACGAGCTCGGCGATCTGGGCGTGCCGCTCATCTGCGCCGGCGGTGTGGGTGACGCCCCCGATTTCGTCCGCGCGCTCGAGCTCGGCTACGCCGGCGTGCAGATGGGCACGCGCTTCATTGCGACCCCCGAATGCCGCGCCTCGGACGCCTACAAGCGCGCGATCGTGGAGTGCGACGAATCGAAGATCGTCCTGACCGAGCGGATCACCGGCGTCCCCGTCTCCGTGATCCGCACGCCGACGATCGACCGGATGGGCCTTCGCGCCGGCCCCTTCGCCCGCTGGATGCTGCGGGGCGGCAAGCGGAAGCAGTGGATGCGCACTTTCTACGCCCTCCGGTCGTTGGTGCAGCTGAAGCGCGCCTCGCTGGACGAAAAAGCCGACTACTGGCAAGCCGGCAAGAGCGTGAGCGGCATTTCCTCTATTGAGCCCGCCGCCTCTATCGTCCGCCGCTTCGCCGCCGCCGCCCGCGCCGCGTCCTGACCGCGCGTTGTTGTTGCTGTTACGGTTGTAGTTGCCGAGCGCCGAGTGCCGAGTGCCGAGACCCGTAGTTAGCAGTGCCTAGCTCTGCGCCAACGCCTCCGCCACCCGCGCCGCGCGCCACGAGCGCAGCCTCTCGCGGAGTTCCGTGCGCTTGTTCGCCAGGATCGCGGTGGCGAGGAGGGCCGCGTTCGCCGCGCCGGGCTTCCCGATCGCGAGCGTCCCCACCGGAACGCCCTTGGGCATCTGGACGATGGAGAGGAGGGAGTCGAGCCCGTTGAGCGGCGTCGCATCCACCGGCACGCCGAGCACGGGCAGCACCGAGTGCGCGGCGACCATGCCGGGCAGGTGCGCCGCGCCCCCCGCCGCGGCGATGATCACTTCGAGACCGCGGGCTTCCGCGCCCTTGGCCCACGCCGTGGTCTCATCCGGGGTGCGGTGCGCGGAGAGGATGCGCATCTCGTAGGGGATCCCGAGCACATCGAGCAGCTCGGTCGCCGCCGCGAGGGTGTCGAGGTCGGTGCGACTGCCCATGATGATGCCCACGAGCGGCGCCGGCCGTATGGCGGGGGCGCCCTTGGGGCGCGGCGGCGCGGGCAGCGCGCGCGGCAACAGCCTGAACTTCGGGGCCGGCTTCATGTTGGCGACGGTCGTTCTTCTTGTCGGCGCCGGCGCCTTGTTCTTCTTCTTCGTCACTGGCCTCTTGCTCTTGTTCTTGCTCTTGTTCCTGCTCTTGTTCTTGCTTTTCGGCCGGGGCGCTGGCTTACGGGCGGGCCTCTTGGATTTATTTGGGCTCATTTCGCGTTCGACCACCACGCGAAGCTACGCCCCGCGAGGATCATGTCGTCGTTAGGGTAGATCTTCCAGACGCCATCGTAGCGCCGGAGAGTGATGAGCTTGATCCCTTGATCCGCGTCGCCCGGGTGCGACGGGACGCGCCGGTAGAGCACGTGCGCCACCGAATCGCCCTCCACCACCTCACCGAAGATCGTGCGCGACGGGATCACGATGCGGGGGCCGGCGGCCTCGTCGGATCTCTTGAGGTTCTTGGTGCCGGCGAGCCACGCCGCGAAGAATTGTGCGGGCGTGAGCACCTCGAGCTGGAGCAGGTTGTCCACGCCGGCGAAGTTCTCGAGGAAGCGCTTGCTGAAATTCCCCTGCTGCGACTCGAAGTACTTCTGCACGCATTTGGGAAGGCCGTAGCTGTCCGGATTCTTCTTCTTCTCGAGGCGCTGGCGTTCGTCGTCCTCGGCGTAGAAGAGCTGCTTCTGGCGGAACTGCTCGAGGAATTGCGGCGACGAGTGTGCGGCGAGGGCGTCCCAGTCCTTGAGCGAGAGCGCGGCGAAGGCCTCTTCTACCACCACGCGCGGCGCCGACGTCGCCTGCGCGCTGAGCACGTCGGCCGTCCCGGCGGTGAGCGCGAGGGCGGCGGTCAGTGTTCTTGCGGTGGCGCGCGAGAGGCGCGACGTGCGCGAACGCGTGCGGGGAAACATGGGCCGCTCCCTGGGGCGAGTCATACGCGGGGAGGGAATTATAGTGCGGGGCGAGGCCGCTGGCGAGGAGGGGCGGAACGGGCGGCGGCGACGTTCTTTTTTCCGGGCCGGCGGGCTACTGCGCCGCCGCTTCCGCCTGCCGCCGGACGAGCGCCGTCCAGTTCTGGATCAGGACGATCTCCGTCAACACGCCCTGCCTGACCATCACGAAGCCCTTGCCGTCGGGGGTCACGTCGTAATTCGCGTGCGGCGTCGCGGCCTCATAGCCGGCCATGCTGAAGAGCGTCGTGCGCCCCGCGACCCGGAAGTCCCCACGCGTGTCCACCGTCACCGCCTCGAGCATCGCGCCCTGCGTGCCGCCGAAGCCGCGATAGAACAACTCGCGGCCGTCGCGCGACCAGACGGGCTCGGTGCCGCCGTTCTCCGAGACGATCACCTTGGCGGCGCCGCCCGGGAAGCGGCGCACGTACACGTCCTGGCGCCCCGATTCGTCGGAGACGTACGCGAGCCAGCGGCCGTCGGGGGAGAGCGCGGGCCACCCCTCGGAGTACGAGGTGACGAGCAGCGGCTGCGGCACGCGCGCTCCGACCAGCGGGAACGTCACGAGGTCCCAGTTCATTCCGCCGCCGCCGCCGGCCGCGATCCCCGTGCGCCCATCGGGGGTGAAGGCCTGCAGGTTGATGCGCGTCCCCGGCACCACCAGCACCGACTCCGGCTTGCCGCTGCCGTCCGCGCGCCGGGAGTAGATGCCGTCGGTGCCGCCGAGCGCGGTCACGTAGGTGATCCGCTCGCCCCCCGGCATCCAATTCGGGTCGCGCCCGTCCCCCTCGAAGGAGAGCCGGGCAAGCTTCCGGTCGCGCAAGTCGAGCAGCCACACGTCGCGCGCCGATTGCTCGGTGAAGCTCATCGCGATGCGCCGGCCATCCGGGGAGACCCGCGGGCTGTGGAAGCCGCGATTGTCCTGCAGGAGCGTGAGCGTGCGCCCCTGCCGGTCCACCATCACGAGATCCGACGGGAGGGGCGGGATGTAGGCCAGCGAGCCGCTGCGCGAGACGGCGATCTCGGCCGGACCGCCCGGCGTCACGCGCACGTCCTTCGCGATCGCCATGACGGAACCGCTCACCGTGTGCTTCCCCGCGCTGTACGGCGCGGCGAAGAGCGCGCCGTCCGGCTGCACCCAGACGAGATAGCCGCGGTCGTAGCCGGCGCCGGAGACGATCGTCTTCGAGATCACCGATCGCGTGCCCGAGCGCGGATCGATCGCGAGCAGCGGTCCGGCGGCGCCCTGCGTGGCGGCGATCACCAGGACGTCGCCGTCCGGCAGCATGCCCCACGGTATGAGATTCGTCTCGCCGGCTTCCGCGTCGGGCAGCGCGATGCGCTCGGTGCTCCCGTCCGCCTTGAGGCGTGCCAGCGCGCCCTCCTCGGTGCAGGCGATGAACTCGTTCGCGCCCGCCCAGATCCAGGACTGCAACGCCTCCTCGGGGGTCGGGATGCGCACCGGCCCGCCGCCGGTGAGCGGCACTTTGAAGAGGCTCAATCCCATGTTGTAGGCGATCCAACGACCGTCCGGGGAGAAGGTCGGTTCGGTCGCCTGGTCGGTGCCGGGGATCGGGGTGGACTTCACTTCGTCGAGCCGACGGCGGAAGAGCTGGAAGCCGCTGCCGCTGGTGCCGACATACACCAGGGTGGTCCCATCCGGCGACAGCGCGATCGAGCTGCTCGGCGGACCGGAGAGTCGCTCCTCCGGCGGCACCGTCACCTTGAAGATCGCGGAGGCCGCGCTCGGCTCGGAGGCGCCGTGCATCGAGCGGCCGGCCACGAAGGCGATGGCGACCGCAACGGTGGCGGCCGCGCCGATCTTGATGAGCGGGAGATGCTTCCGCCACCCGCGCGCCTGGGGGGCCTGGATCGCCGCGGCGCGCGACGCGGTCGTCCCCGCGCGCGGCTGGCTCGGGCCGAGGAGCGCTGTCGCGAACTCGGCGGCAGTGGCGAAACGGTCCGCCGGAAGCTTGGCGAGCGCCACGTGCACCGCGTCCTCGACGTGCGGCGGGATCGTCTTGCGCTGCACAATGAGCGACCGCGGCTCCTCGGTGACCACGCGCGCGATGATCGCCTGGGCCGAGGGGCCGGTGAAGGGCGGCTCGCCCAAGAGCATCTCGTACGTCACGCAGCCGAGCGCGTACACGTCGGAGCGCGGCGTGATCTCGCGATCCCCCATCGCCTGCTCGGGGCTCATGTAGTGCGGCGTACCGACGGAGAGTCCCGTCTCCGTCATCCGTTCGCCGCCGGCCGTGGACACCGCGAGCGCGATCCCGAAATCGGCCACCAGCGCCTGGCCGTCGTGCAGCAGGACGTTCTCCGGCTTGATGTCACGGTGGACCACGCCGTGCCGGTGCGCGTAATCGAGCGCCGACGCCACTTCGCGCGCGAGGCGGATCGCGTCCTCCACCGGGAGCTGCTTCTCGCGCTTCAGCCGGTCGCGCAGCGACTCTCCCTCGACGAACGGCATCACGTAGTAGACGAGGCCGTCGGCCTCCCCCGAATCGTGGAGGGGGAGGATGTGGGGGTGCTGGAGATTGGCGGTGAGCCGGATCTCTTTGAGGAAGCGCTCCCCACCCAGGATCGCCGCGAGCTCGGGGCGCAGCACCTTGATCGCGACGTACCGATTGTGCTTGAGGTCGCGCGCGAGGTACACCGTGGCCATCCCGCCCGCACCAAGCTCGCGCTCGACGGCATAGTGAGCGCTGAGCGCGGCGGTCAGTTGGGCGATGGAGTCGGGCATGGGGCGCGGATTTCCGTGGTGCGGAGACAACTAGAATGGGAACGGCGCGGAGCGCGCGCAAGGTGGGGGAAGAGCGGTCCATCGTCCGTAGTCCGCAGTCCGTAGGGAGAAAGTGGGAAGTGGGAGGGGCCGTCCCCACTCCCGACTGTCTCCCTGCGGACTATGGACTACGGACTATGGACTGCCGTTCACGGACTGTCTTTCATCGCCGTCCGCCCCGCGATGATCGTGATATTATCGGTGCCGCCTCCGTCGAGGGCTTCCTGCAGCAGGTCCTCGCACAGCTGTTTCGCCGATGTCATCGTCGCGATGCGCTCGCGGATGCGCTCGTCGCTCACGTGCTTCGTGAGTCCGTCGCTGCAAAACAGGTGAACATTTCGCCAGTCGGAGCCGAGGCGCGTGACCACTGGTGCGGTCTGATCGCCGCCGATCGCGCTCGACAGAACGTTCTTCAGGCGCGACCCCATCGCCTGCGCGCGCGTGAGCGCACCGGCGTCCACCAGGTCCTGCGCATACGTTTGGTCACGCGAGATCTGGGTCAGCTCGCCGTCCCGATAGATGTAGTAGCGGGAATCGCCCACCTGCAGGAGATAGGACCACGGCCACACACCTACGAAGAGCGTCAGCGTGGTCGCCCGCTTCCGGGCGTCGGCGCGCTCGTGGGCGCGCTTCAGCACGCTGGCATGCGAGCGCATCGCGGCCTCCTGCAAGGCGCGCTCGAGCGTGCCCTCGCGGTCGTCGGCGCCGTAATATGCCTGGAGACTCGTGGCGAGGTAATCGGTCGCCGTGTCGAGCGTGATACGGCTGGCCTCCTCGCCGGTCTCGCTCCCGCCGACGCCGTCGGCGATCATCCCGAAAAACGCGACCCGCTCCTCCTGCCGCGAAGATTGCGCAAGGCCTGGCAAGCTCGTGAGCACGACGTCCATCCGCTTGTGGAGCGACGCGATGAGGAAATGATCGTTGTTCGTCTTCCGGACCTTGCCCTGATGGGTGAGGCCAAAGACGTCGATCTCGTCGTCCCGTGGCTTGCGGGCGAGCGCTTCGGCGGATGGGGTCGCGGTGGACAGGGACATGGTGACCTCGAGGGCGAGGTGCTACCTACTAAATACGGCAGTCCGTAGTCCGTAGTCCATAGTCCGTAGGGAGACGGTAGCAAGTCGGCCCGGGCTGGCGCCTCGCACGGCCCACTTTCTCCCTGTGGACTATGGACTATGGACTACGGACTGCTTCATCCGGTACTACCCGTCCCACGATCACCGTCACATTATCCGTCCCCCCATCGTCCAACGCGTCTTGCAGCAGTTCTTCGCACACTTGCTTCGCCGACGTCATTGTCGCGAGGCGTTGTCGGATCCGCTCGTCGCTCACGTGCTTGGTCAAGCCATCGCTGCACATCAGGTGGATAGTGCGCCAGTCCGCGGGGACCCGGGTGACCACGGGCTCCGCCTGATTGCCGCCGAGGGCGCTGGAGAGGACGTTCTTGAAGCGCGAGCCGGCGGCCTGGGCGCGCGAGAAGGCGCCGGAGTCCACGAGGTCCTGCGCGAAGGTCTGGTCGCGCGTGTGCTGGGTGAGCTGTCCATCGCGGAAGTCGTAGTAGCGGGAATCGCCCACCTGGAGCAGGTAAGTCCAGGGCCAGATCCCCAGATACAGCGTGAGCGTGGTGGCCCGTGTGCGGGAGTCGGCGCGCTCCTTCGCGCGGCGGAGCACGTTGGCGTGGGAGCGCGAGGCGGCTTCCTGGAGCGCCCGTTGCAGCGCGTCCTCACGGCCTTCGGCGGCGTAGTACGCCTGGAGACTCGTCGAGAGGAAGTCGGTGACGCTCTCGAGGACGATGCGGCTCGCTTCCTCGCCGGCCTCATCGACGCCGACGCCGTCGGCGACCATGACGACGAACGCCACGTG
>JAYUMO010000333.1:0-3577 GCA_043762555.1 Gemmatimonadaceae bacterium
GCGGGGGCGCGCTTCGGCCAGAGCGTCATCGTCACGGCGATGCTGAGCAGCACCACGAGCACGAGCTGGCCGAACAAGGTCTCGACAGTCGGAAAGATCCCGAGCGCGTCCCACTGCGGGACGCCCGGAACGCGAGTGACCGAGAGAACATTCACCTCCTGCAGCTCGTGGAGACCGCGTCCCATCATCACGAACGCCATGGCGTACAGGAGCGCGCTCGTCGCCGCGAAGAAGGGGCGAAGGGGAATGCGAACGCCGAAGCGGTAGAAGAGGGTGAAGATCACGGCGAGCAGGGAGAAGCCGACGCCGATGCCGAGCAGGATCGGCACGAACACGCCCGCGCCTTCACCCAGGAGGGCCTGGTAGAAGAGCGCCGTCTCCGCGCCTTCGCGGTACACCGCCAGGAAGGCGGCCAGGGCGAGGGCCTTGCCCCCGCCGTGCTGCAGCGCGCTCGCGACCTGATCGCGAATGAATTTCTGCCACTTCGCCGCCTCCACCTTCGAGATGAGCCAATAGCTGACGGAGAAGAGCACGGCGACGGCGACGAGCATTGTGATCCCCTCGATCAGATCTCGGCTCCCCGGCACGGCACGGAGCGCGGTCTGGAGCACCACCGCGGTCGCCGCGCTCGCGACGAGCCCGAGCCCTGCCCCCCACCAGATGGCGCGGAGCCGGTTCTGATTGCCGGTCTTGATCAGGAAGGCGGCGATGGCGCCGATGACGAGGATCGCCTCGAAGCCCTCGCGCAGGATGATCAGCAGCGACTGGAAGAACGCCGCCCACGCGGTGGACGCGTGGTACGTGAGCGCGACCACCGACGGCAGCTTCGCCACGATGGCATCGCGCGCCGCCTGAGCCGCGGGCACGTCGTTGGCGTTGATCGCCCCCTTGAAGGTCGCGAACAGTCGCTCCATCGCGACCACGAGCTGCGGGTCCTTGGCGCCGACCGGGGCCTCGAGGGGCTCGAAGGCGATGTAGGCGTCGAACGCGCGGTCCGCGGCCTCGCGCGCGTGGCCGCCCTGTGCCGCGCTGAGCGATCTGCCGAGCAAGGAGAGGATCGTGCTCGTCGCCGCGGCGACGGTCGCATCGGAGAGGGCAAGATCGGGGGGCGCGATGCGTTGCTGGGCCGTCGAGCGCAGGTAGGCGATGACCTTCGCCATCTGCGCGGCGCTGAGATCACGCGCGGGAGGCATGTTTATTTTCATTTTTGCGTCCGGAATGCCCATCCGAATGAGCGAATCGAGCTGAGCGTCGCTCCGCTCCACCTGCCAGCGGAAGGAGAGGACATTCTTCAGGTCGCAGCCGGCGCACCGATCGTGGAAGAGCGCTTCCCCCTCGAGCACGTCGGACGGCGTGGCGCGCAGCGACTGCAGATAGCCCACCACTTCCCAGCGGTCGCGCGAGGTAAGCGTTGACGCCCAGCCGGGCATCTGCGTGCCCGGGATCCCGACGGCGAGCACGCGATAGAGCAGCGCGGGGCTCACTTCGACCATTGCGGGCGCGCTTCCGATCGCGGGTGGCGGGGGCTTCATCCCCTTCGCGGCCGGACCGTCGCCCAGTCCGCTCCCGCCGTGACAGCTGATGCAGCGTGTCTCGTAGATGCCGCGCCCCATGGCGAGGTTGAGCGGGCTTGTCGGCAAGTCGAGCGTGCCCGCCGCGCCGAGTGCGGAGGTGAGCCGCTGAGCGATCGCGGCGAACGCCGCCGGTGCGTGGCGCGCGGCCGCCGCCGCGTTCAGGGTATCGAGCACGGCGCGGGCGCGAGTGGCGTCGGGTCCGGAGAGTCCCGGGGCGAGCGCGCGTGCCTGGGTGAGGAAGGCGACCGCTTCCTCGTACTCCGACGGCGCGATGATCCGGCCGTCGGCGTCGACCGCCTTTCCGTACTCGCTGACCGTGACGGTGACGATGCTCGCGAGGCGCCGCGCGGTGTCCTCGTGAGGGTCCTGAGCAACAAGGGGGCCCACCGCCAGCAGTGCGGCGAGCAAAAGAAAACTGACTCCCACTACCGAGCGGACACCGTTAGTCTGCCGAGCGGCGCGGCGAGCGGAGCTGGCGATCATGTGAATTCGGCGTCCCGGTGGGAAGTTGAGAATGTTTCTCAATTACCGACAAAAAGTTAATGCAAGTGATTCATTCGGGAAAGACGATCCACCTCGCGTGAGGATTCGCTAACTCGCTACCAGAGCGAAACGTCCACGCATTAGAGGCGTCCTCTGAGTATGGCGAATGTGGAAAACCCGGTCGCGCAGCGGTCGTCGGTGCGCGACTGGATCCTCGACTGGGGGAACGCCCTGGCCGTGATGCTGGTGCTGTACTGCGCCGGCTACATCGCATACCAGTCGTTGGCCATTGGGAGCGAGACGACCCGAGCGGTCGTCGCGAAACTCGCCTGGCTGCCGCTGAACATCGGCGCCGCGACCTTGGCCTTCCGCGCCGCGTCGCGCGACAACACCGATCGCCGCGTGCGCCGCTCCCTCGTCTGGTTCGGCGTCGCCTACCTCACGCTTTTCCTCTCGAACGTCAGCCAGTTCTACGTGGGCATGGTGAAGGGCGGCGACGCGATCAATTCGCCGGTCAACTTCATCGCCTTCGCTGTCTACTTCTTCGTGCTCTTCGCCTTCCTCTCCCTGCCGCTGGCGCGCCGGGTGGAGGGGGAGTTCTGGAAATTCGTGATCGACGCCGCGGTCGTCATGACCGGCGGCGGCCTGATGATCTGGTACTTCGTTCTGCGTCCCAGCATGCTGGAGACGCCGGGGCAATCGCTGCTGGGCGAGTGGATCGCAGTCGCGTATCCCCTGCTGGCGCTCATGTTGATCTACGGCGTGGTGACGGTGCTGTTGCGCCGCCCCGCCGATTCGCGCCGCTGGGCGCCGGCGCTGCTGCTCGCCGGGTGGCTGATCTATCTGGGGTTCGATCTCGTGAACGACCTCGTGACGATCAAGGGCGGCTACTTCGGCGACAGCTGGCCGGACCGCCTCTACCTGGCGTCGAATCTGCTCATCGTCTGGAGCTTCCGGCAGTACTACTGGCGGGGACCGGAAGTGGCGGTGCAGCAGAGCACGGAAAGCCCGCGCTCGCAGCCGGTGAGCCCGCTCCCGTATCTCGCCGTGTCGATCGCCTACGGCTTGCTCCTCTGGCTCGCGCTCCGGCAGTGGCCGTCGCCGCTCAGCGTGCTCACAGTGGGTACCTCGGGGCTCGCGCTGCTGCTGGTGCTCCGGCAGATCATGGCGGTGCGCGAGAACGTGCGGCTGCTCAACGAGCGGTCGGCGCGTGAAACAGAGCGGCGGCTGAGCGTGCTCGTGCAGCGCTCCTCCGACGTGGTGGCGATCATGGACGGTGCGGGCGCGTTCCGCTACGTGAGCCCGTCGGTGACGCGGATCTTCGGCTACGCCCCGACGGAGCTGGACGGCGCGCGGCTGGAGGACCTCGTGCACCCGGAGGATCTCCCCCACGCGCTCGGCGTGTTCGCGGAGGCGATGCGCCCGCACGGCGCGCCCGCGCCCACCGAATGGCGGCTCAAACATCGCGACGGCAATTGGCGCGACGTCGAAGCGGTGCTCACGAATCTGCTCGACGAGCC
>JAYUMO010000334.1:0-9034 GCA_043762555.1 Gemmatimonadaceae bacterium
GGCCGCCTCGAGACGCTCGCCTATTCGGGAACGATGCTCGCGCAGGCGCGCGGTTCGCGCCTCGGAGGTGCGCTGATCACCGCCTTCACCGTGGCCAACATCGCCGCGGCGTTCTCCGCCTCGCGCCGCCGGCGGCCGGCGCTGATTCACGCACACTGGTGGTTCCCGGGCGGGCTCGTCGGCTCGGCGTGCGCCGCCCTGCGCGGCGTGCCGCTGGTGACGACGCTGCACGGGAGCGACATCCGTGCCGCGCGTTCCTCGCCGCTCGCGACCCGGCTCTTTCGCGGCGTGCTCCGCCGCTCGACGCGCGTGACGACGGTGTCCCGGTGGCTCGCCGACGAGACGCGCGCCGTCGCGCCGGGCGTCGCGCCGGTGGTGGCGCCGATGCCGGTGGCGCCGGCGCTCTTCCACCCGGGCGTCGCGCGCGATCGCGACCGGGTGCTCTTCGTCGGCAAGCTGAACGTGCAGAAGGGGATCTTCCACCTATTGAGCGCGCTCACGCACATGAGGGCGCGCCCCCGGGTGGACATCGTGGTCGGCGTGGGGAGCGACGCGAACGAGGTCCGCCCGCTCGCGGCGTCGCTCGGCGTCGAGGCGCAGCTGCACTTCCATCCGCTGCTCTCACAGGCGGAGCTCGCCACGCTGTACCGAGCCGCGACCGTCCTCGCCGCGCCGATGACGGGGGAGGGACTGGGACTCGTCGCGATCGAGGCCGCGCTCTCGGGCATGCCGGTGGTCGCCTTCGCCTCCGGCGGACTGACGGACGTCGTGGTCGATCGGCGCACCGGGCTCCTCGTGCCGCCGGGCGATGCCGGCGCGCTCGCCCAGGCGCTCGACGAGCTCCTCGCGATGCCCGACCAAGGCGCCGCGCTCGGCGCGGCGGGGCGGCTGTACGCGCTCGAGACCTTCGCGCCGGCCGCCGTCGCGCATCGCTACGCGATGATATACCGCGAGGCGATCGAGGCGTTCCCGTCGCGCTGAGGCGCCGACTAGCGCGCCCCGCGCGCCCCGGCCAACTTTAGTTTTGTAGCCGCGTATCGCCGCTTTCCTCCTCGACCGGAGCCTGATGTCGCGTCCGACCGCTGCGCCGCCCCCTCCCGCGGCCCCTCGCTGGGCCGCCGCGTGGGCGGCGACCGTCTACGCCGTCGGCGCGCTCGCGCTGGGCTATCCGGCCCTCGCCGGCCGCTTCCTCCTGACCCCGGTGAGCGATCAGTACATCGGCGGCTACGCGGTGCGCGAGTTCGCGGCCCACGCGCTGCGCACCACCGGCCATTTCCCGCTCTGGAATCCCTATCTCTTCGGCGGCATGCCGTACGTGGCGTCGATGAACGGGGACATCTTCTACCCGACGTTCCTGCTGCGACTGGTGCTGCCCACCGACGTGGCGATGACCTGGTCGTTCATCCTCCACGTCTTCCTCGCCGGCTTCTTCACGTACCTCTTTCTCCGTACGTGGGGGCTGGGCTTCGCGGCGTCGCTCGTCGGCGGACTCGCGTACATGATGGGCGGCCCAATCGCGGCGTACGTGTCGCCGGGACATGACGGGAAGCTCTACGTGAGCGCGCTGCTGCCGCTCGTCCTCCTCTTGCTGGTGCGCGGCGTGCGCGACGGGAGGCGATGGAGTTGGGGCGCGCTCGCGGCGGTGGTGGGGCTCGCCGTGCTGACCCCGCATCCGCAGCTCCTGCAATACATGCTCCTCACCGCCGGCGCCTTCGCGCTGTACCTCGCCTTTTTCCCAGGCGGCGCGGGAACGGCTCCGCTCGAGCGACGCCGCGCATTGAAGCGCCTCGCTCTGGCCGGCGGGAGCGTGGCACTCGGCTTCGCGATCGGGGCGGTGCAGTACCTCCCCGTGATGCAGTACGTCGCGTGGTCCCCGCGGGCGGGGGGACTGCGCAGCTACGCGACGGCGACGTCGTATTCCTTCCCGCCGGAGGAGCTGATCAACACGTACCTGCCGCAGTTCTCCGGCATCCTGGATGACTACTGGGGACGGAATGGCATCCACTTGCACAGCGAGTACCTGGGCGTGGTCGTGCTGGTGCTTACGACGCTGGGTCTGGCCGCCGCGCGCGCCGGCGAGAAGCGACGCTCCTTCGCCTGGTTCTGGATCGGCACCTTCGTGCTCGCGCTCCTCTGGGCGCTCGGCGGCGTCACTCCATTCTATCGGATCGTGTACGCGCTCGTGCCCGGCACCAAGTTCTTCCGCGCGCCGAGCACGATGATGTTCGTCATGGCATTCGCGGTGGCCGTGCTCGCGTCACTCGGCGTGGAACGCGCGCAGGCGAAGCAGTTGACGGCGCGCTTCGCGATCGGCTGGGCGATG
Source organism: Gemmatimonadaceae bacterium (assembly GCA_043762555.1). Taxonomy (GTDB): domain Bacteria; phylum Gemmatimonadota; class Gemmatimonadetes; order Gemmatimonadales; family Gemmatimonadaceae; genus DATKOH01. The sequence goes on from JAYUMO010000334.1 coordinate 2,324, forward strand.
ACGGCGCTCGTCGTGCTCCTGCTGGGGGTGAGCGGCGCGCTCACCGCAATGGCGACCACCCTCGCCGGCGGAGGGCGGGCGGACGCGGCGATCGCGAACGGACCCAACATCGTGATGGGCGCCGTACGCGGCTTCGCCTTCGCGGCGCTGGCCGTCGCGGCGCTCTTCGGACTCGTGCGGCAGAAGGTGACCCCCGTACTCGCGGCGTACGCGCTCGCGGCGCTCGTCGCCGCCGACCTCTGGAGTGTCGAACGTCTCTATTGGCGCTTCTCCGAGCCGGCATCGGTGCTCTACGCGAGCGACTCGATCACGCGGTACCTGAACGAACTGGACCAGCCGGTGCGCGTGCTCGCCTTCGGGGGCGGGCCGGGCGTGGCCGAGCACGATCCTGCGCTCCAGGGGGACGGCCTGATGCCGCACCACATCCGCAGCGTACTCGGCTACCACGGGAACGAGCTCGCCCGCTACGACGCGCTCACGGGGAGGAACGAAGGGTACCGCGCGCTGGAAGATCCCCAACTCTGGCGCCTGCTAAACCTCAAGTACGTGCTCACGAACGTGCAGCCGAGTCCGCTTCCGGGAGGCCGGCAGGTGCTCGGCCCGGTCAAGAATGCGGCCGGCTCCACGGAATACCTCTATGAGCTGCCAGGCGCGAATCCGTACGCTTGGGTGGCGACCGCGATCGTGAAGGGTTCCGACCAGGACGTGTTGAACACGCTATTGAATCATCAGTTCGCGCCGTACATGGCTGCGCTCTTCGACAGCACCGCTGAGGTGCAGGCGCGCCGACTCACCTCACTTCCGGATTCGACCGGGATCAGGGTGAGCGTCGCCCTGTACGCGCCGGGGCACGTGTTGCTGGAGCTCGACCAGCCGGCCCCCGCGGGCTCGGCCCTGGTAATCAGCGAGAATTACTATCCGGGCTGGATCGCCACGGTAGACGATAGGCCCGCGGCGATCGGCCGCGCGGATTTCGTGTTGATCGGAGTGGAGCTGCGCGCCGGGGCGCGAAGGGTGGAGCTCACCTTCACGAGCCCCGCCTTCGAGCGCGGGAAGATGATATCGTTGATCGCCCTCACCCTCGCCGCGTTGCTCGCGGCGGGCGGGGCGATGCTCGACCGGCGCGCGGCCCGTGGCTGAACGCGCGCTGGTGGTCGTCCCCACGTATAACGAGCAGGCGAACATCCGCCGCTTGGTCGCGACCGTGCTGGAGCAGGATCCGCGCCTCGAGATGTTGATCGTCGACGACGGCTCGCCCGACGGCACGGGTGATATCGTGGACGAGATCGCCGCGCGCGAGCCGCGCGTGCACGCGCTCCACCGCGAGAAGAAGCTCGGCCTCGGCACCGCCTACCGCACCGGCTTCAAGTGGGCGCTCGAGCGCGACTACGCGTACGTGTTCGAGATGGACGCCGACTTCTCGCACGACCCGAACCACCTGCCGCAGTTCCTCGCCGCGATCGCGAGCGCCGACCTCGTGCTCGGCTCGCGCTATCGGGGAGGGAAGGTCACCGTCGTCAATTGGCCGATGACGCGGCTGCTCCTGAGCTACGGCGCGAACATCTACGCGCGGATCGTGACGGGCCTCCGTCTAGATGATTCCACCGGCGGCTTCAAGTGCTACCGGCGTGCGGTGCTCGCGGCGATCGACCTCGATGACGTGCGCTCGAACGGCTATGCGTTCCAGATCGAGATGAGCTTCCGCGCGTCGAGGAAGGGATTCCGGATCGTCGAGATCCCGATCGTCTTCGTGGATCGCACGGAGGGGGAAAGCAAGATGTCCGGCCACATCGTGCGCGAGGCCGTGTTCATGGTCTGGCGCCTGCGTTGGTGGGCGATCACGGGACGGGTATGAGCGCCGCCGGCCGCCGCTTCTTCAAGATGTCGGGGTCGGGGAACGACTTCGTGATCTTCGACGTTCGGCAGGAGCCGGCGGGAGCGCTCGAGAATCCCGCCGCGATGCAAGAACTCTGCGCGCGGAGCACCGGGGTGGGCGCCGACGGCGTGGTGTTCATCGAGCGGGCCGGCGCGCCAGGCGCCGACTTCCTGATGAAGTACTTCAATAGGGACGGGTCGCGGGCCGCGATGTGCGGGAATGCGGCGCTCTGTGTTACCCGGCTCGCCGCGGAGCTCGGCGCGGGGTCGGCCGCCGGAATGCGCTTCCAGAGCGACGACGGGATCGTGGCGTCCCGGATCACGAGTGGGCTGCCCGAGGTCGATCTGGCGCCGGTGCGGGAAGTAAGCGAGGACGCCGGCATCCCGCCGGCACCGGGGGAGCGGCGCATCGGATTCGCCTTGGCCGGTGTGCCGCACTTGGTGGTGTTGTGCGACGACGTCCTGGTGGCCGACGTGGAAGGCCGGGGGAGGGTGTTGCGCCACCGGTCGCTGGGCATAAAAAGCAACGAGGGGGCCAACGTCAACTTCGTCTCCCGCCGCCGCTCCGGCTGGGCAATGCGGACCTTCGAGCGCGGCGTGGAGGCCGAGACGCTGGCCTGCGGCACTGGGGCGATCGCCGCGGCGGTGCTGTTGACGGCCTGGGGCGAGTCCCATACCGGCGAGACGGAGCTCGAGACCCGTTCCGGCCGCCGCCTCACCGTCCGCCTCGACCGCACAGGAGGCGCCTGGACACCAACCCTTCGCGGCGAAGGCCGCCTAGTATTCCACGGCGAGCTCTCCCCAGAGTAGCCCCCGTTGTTCCAGCCATGTTGATTCGCTAACAGGCTACTATCCAATGACTTGAATCTGTGCGCGCGGCATCGGCCACCAGATATCCACAGTTTCTAACGTGTAGTAGTTTACATAATATATCTTATACGCAGTACTCTCGATACGAATTAGAGGGGGACGACTTCCCTCGCCGTCTCCCGAAAGTAGTTCCTAGAAGCTGCCGAGACCGATGCCGAGGCCGGTTGTCATCCCCCCCCAGCACCAAGCTCGCCCAACCGGACCCTCGCCTCCGGCGCCCCGGCCGCCATCGGATCCGCCGCCAGCCTCTGCCAGATCGCCTTCGCCTCTTCCCTCTTCCCCGCCAGATTGAGCGCCCGCGCCGCCGAAAGGAGGTAGGAGGCCCGATCGGTGTCGATTCGGGTCTTGCCGGCTGCCCTCTGGTAGCCCGCTGCAGCCTCCGGGTACTTGTGGAGCTGCTCGAGGCCGGCTGCCGCCAGATTGTTCGCCCTGGCCGTGAAGTACGGGTCGTCCGCGTCCGAGAGCGGCTTGAGCGCATCCGCCCCCTGCTGGTACTCCCCCTTCTGATAATGTACTTGAGCAAGGAGGATCCGCCCCACCTTCCCGGCCGGCGTGCTCTCGTACCGTCGCACCATCTTCTCGAGGTCGCTTTGCGCGAGCGGGAGGTTGCCCGAGTTCAGCGCTTGCTCCGCCTCATCCAAGGCGACCGCGGCATTGTGCGCCTGCGCCGCCTGCGATTTCTGGTAGAACCAAATGCCGGCCGCCAGCACGATCACGGCCACCGCCCCCCAGAACAGCTCCCTCGAGCGCAGTTCCAGCCACTCCAAGGCGGCGTCGGCCCGGCTCGGTGCCTTCGACTGGAAGCCCTTCAGTGATCTCGCCATCAGCGTCCTCGAAATGTGGAGTCGCACGGGCGGCCCAAACGAACGACAGCCTCCCATGCCCCTGGGGTGACTCGAACACCCGGCCAACGGTTTAGGAAACCGCTGCTCTATCCACCTGAGCTACAGGGGCGTCGGGGTCTGACCGAAAAAGATAACGCCGTCGCACGGGCGGCGCGACGGAGCGCTTAGAACGCTCCGAGCCGGTGCATGTGCACGGCGCCCAACCGCTGCCTGCCGCCGAGCGCACTCAGCTCCATCAGGAAACTGCAACCGGCCAGCTGTGCGCCGAGCAGTGCGATCAGGTCGCACGCGGCCTTCGCCGTTCCACCGGTCGCCAGCACGTCGTCGACGACCAGCACGCAGTGTCCCCAGTGCAACGCATCGCGATGCACCTCGAGCGCATCCACGCCGTACTCGAGCGCGTACTCCACCCGCTCCACCGCCGACGGCAGGCGTCCCGGCTTTCGTATCGGCACGAACCCTGCCCCGAGCTGCAGCGCTACCGGCGCGCCGAGGATGAAGCCGCGGCTCTCGATCCCCACCACGTGCGTCACGCCGGCGCTCGCGAACGGCGCCGCCATCGCCTGGATCGTTCGCTGGAAGAGCGGTGCGTCGAGCAGCACGCCGGTGATGTCCTTGAAGACGATCCCCGGCTTCGGGAAGTCGGGAATGTCGCGGATCGCCCGGCGCAGGTCGCGGTCGAGCTCGAGATCGGGCGAGGCGGCGGCCGGCACGCGGATCAGCGGTGCACCGAGAACGGCTGCTCGAGTCCCGACAGCTCCTCCGACGGCAGATGGATGACGTCATCCACGCGTGCGCCGTCGGGGCCGCGTCTGAGGAGCGCGAGGAACTGGGCGATCGCCTCGTCGGGTCCGGAGGCGGCCGCCTCCACACTGCCATCCGCGCAGTTGCGCACCCATCCCGCCAGACCCAGTCGCCGCGCACTCTCGCGCGCGAACCAGCGGAAGCCGACGCCCTGGACGCGACCCCGGACCTCGACCCGCGCGATCACCCGCGGATCCCCGCTAGCGGCGCGGCGCACGCCCCAGCGCCTGGAGCGCGGCCGAGAGTGCATGCTCGTCGGTCGGCACGGGGAAGTCGGCGCGCACGCGCACTTCGCCGTTCCGGATGCGCCGGGCCACGCGCTCGAGGGCGTCGGCGACCGCGGCCACCGCGTTGGCGGGGACGGGCGCCGCGAGCGCCCACGGCTCGAGCTCCTTGAGCGCCTCGAGTGCCGCGGGCGTGCGCGCGACGACCGGGACCGCAGCGATCTCGCCGGAAACGGAGGTGCTGCCCCGCACGCTGTGCGGCGTCACGATGCGCACGCTCGGCGGCGTCGGAAGGCGAACCGGCATCATCTCCTCCACCCGGAGCGCGTCGAGTGCGCTCCGTCGCGGCGGCGGAGCGTCGGCGGGCGGTTGACCGAAGGGCGGCGTGATCGAGCGCGGCGTCTCCCGCGACAATTTCGACGAAGGCCGCGCTGAGGGTGTGAACGCTTCCGCGGCCCAGAAGCTCTCGATGGCGAGGTCCGCGTCCGGCGTCGGATTCCGCGACGGCTCGATCGAGAGCTCGGTGGTCTCGAGCTCGAAGCCGTCCACGTTCAACTTCTGCCCCTCGACGGAATTCGACTGGAGCGACGCATTCGCGTCGTCGTAGGCGATCACTTGGATGTCGGATCCGCCCTCCGCCGGACTCTTGCCGCTGGCACGGAGCGAAATCTCGGGTTGCTCCAGATCCTCGAGCACGAAGCCCTTCGTCTCCCGCGGCGGCGCGGCGGGTGCGGGAAGCGGTGGGATCGCGGCGGGCGCGGCCGGCGCGACGGCGGCCGGTGGCGGCGCCTCGACCGGCGCCGTGGCGCTCGGCGGCTCCTCCGGCGGCAGCGATGCCGGGGGAACGAAGAGCGGCGTGCTGCGACGCTGCGGCGTGGCCGGAGTCGCGAGGGGCGTACTCCGGTCCGACGGTTGCGGGGCATCCGGGGTCCGCGGCGCGACAAAGGGCGGAACAGGTTTGCTTGTGCGACCAGTCGACGGGAGGGGGGCGCTTTCGTCCGGTGGGTTGGCCATCGAGATCAAGTCTCCGACCCTAGAGAAGCAGCGGGTGGCGCCGGCGGCCGCTCACTGCGGCGGCCATCCGTGGGCGCCCACAAGCGGGACGAATCGTACCGCCCCGATGTCACGACGCTCGAAGCCGGGGCCGCGACGCGTGACCACAGTGAGAATCTGCTCGTCGCGGTCGCCGAGCGGAATGAGCATTCGCCCCCCTTCGGCGAGCTGCTCGCCGAGCGGCGTGGGGATCGCGGGCGAACCGGCGGTGACGAGTACCGCGTCATAGGGGGCGTAGTCGCGCCAGCCGAGCGTCCCATCACCCGCCAGCAGCGAGACGTTGCGCACACCGGCGGTGCGGATCGCCTGCCGCGCACTCTCGGCGAGCGCGCCCACCCGCTCGATCGAGAAGACCTGCGCCGCGAGGTGGGCGAGGAGCACCGTCTGATAGCCGGAGCCGGTGCCGATCTCGAGCACGCGCTCCGCGCCCGTGAGTCGCAGCTGCTCGAGGTAGCGCGCGTGCGTCGAAGGTTGCGAGATCGTCTGTCCGTTCCCGATCGGGAGCGCGCAGTCCTCGTACGCGCGGTGGCGCATGCCGGTGGGGACGAACAGGTGCCGCGGGGTGAGATCGAAGGCGCGCAACACATTCAGGTCGCGTACGCCGCCCGCCTGGAGCGTCTCGACGAGCCGTCGCCGCGCGCCGCCGAACTGCTGCCCGGTCACGGCTCGCGCCACCAGGTGGAGGGATCGTCCAACATCTTCAGGTGCGTGAGGTCGAGGGTGAGCGGGGTGACCGAGATGTAGCCCTCCTGCACGGCGCGGAAATCCGAGTCCTCTCCCCCGCTCCAGCTCGCGCTCCCGCCGCCGATCCAATAGATGTCGCGGCCGCGTGGGTCCTTCATCCGCATCAGCGAATCCGAGTACACCCGCCGCCCCAGCCGCGTGAGGCGCACGCCCCGGATATCGCGTCCGGGCAGCGGCGGCATGTTGATGTTGAGCAGCGTGTCGCGCGGGACCGTCGCGAGGCTCGTCAGGTGCGCGAGCAGCGAGCCGAGCACCGCCACTTGATCGGCGAGGAGATCGGGATCGGCCAGGAGGTC
>JAYUMO010000335.1:0-5024 GCA_043762555.1 Gemmatimonadaceae bacterium
GTGGCGATGCTGAAGCCGAGCTCGCGAAAGATCGCTTCGATCTCCTCGAGGACGATCGTCACCGGGTGCGTTCCGCCGCGCCAGATACGACGCGACGGCATGGTCGGATCGAGCACCGCGCCCGCCGGCGCGGCGGCCGCGAATTCCGCGGCCCGCGCCTCGAGGGCCGCTTCGAGCGCCTGCTTGGCACGATTGGCCGCCGCGCCCGCATCACGCCGCTCCTCCGCGGGGAGCGATGGCAGCGTGCCCATCAGCTCGGTGAGCCGCCCCGATTTCCGCCCGACGAGCGCCGTCCGGGTCGCCGCGAGCGCGCTCGCGTCCGCCGCCTGCGCGATCATCGCGAGCCCGTCGGTCTCAAGGACTGTGGCCGCTTTTTGGAACTGCTCCAACGTCATCTTCGCTCCTCAATACGACACAGCGGCAGACGCGAAGATTTCGCGCTGCCGCCGCAGTTGCCGAGGCCGAGGCCGAGGCCGAGACCGAGCCTGGCCGTCAAGCCGCCGTCAACGCGGCCCTGGCCTTTTCGGCCAACACGCCGAACGCCTCCGGATCTCTCACCGCGAGATCCGCCAGTATCTTCCGGTCCACCTCGACGCCCGCCTTCTTCAGCCCGTTCATGAACACGCTGTAGCTCATGTCGTGCTGGCGTGCGCCGGCGTTGATGCGGATGATCCAGAGCCGCCGGAAATCCCGCTTCTTATTCTTGCGATCGCGGTACGCATACTTCCACCCGCGCTCGACGTTCTCCTTCGCGGCCTTCCACAGCTTGGAGCGAGCGCCGAACGCGCCGCGCGCCGCCTTCATGATCCCCTTCTTGCGCTTCAAGCGCACGACGTTCGACTTCACGCGAGGCATCGGAGTCTCCTTACGCCTGAATGAGGCGCTTGATGCGCTTCTGGTCGCCGGACGTTGCGATCTCGCCGGCGCGGCGCATGTGGCGCTTCCGCTTGGATGTTTTCTTGGTGAGGATGTGACTGCGACCGGCCTTGCCGCGCTTCAGCTTGCCGCTGGCAGTCACCTTGAAGCGCTTCTTCGCGCCCTTGTGCGTCTTCATCTTCATCGGTCAGTTCGCCTCACTTCGGCGCCAGGATCAAGGTCATGTTCTTCCCTTCGAGCTTCGCATCGGTCTCGATCTTCGAAAGGTCCGAGAGGTCGGCGCATACGCGGTCGAGCACGAGCTTGCCGAGCTCGGGGTGCGCTACCTGCCGTCCGCGAAACATCATTGTCACTTTCACTTTGTTGCCTTCCTGCAAGAAGCGGCGCGCGTGCCGGGTCTTGGTATCGAAGTCGTGATCGTCGATGCCGGGCCGGTACTTCACTTCCTTCAAGTGGATGACGTGCTGCTTCTTCTTCGCCACCCGCGCCATCTTCGCCTGCTCGAACTTGAACTTGCCGTAGTCCATGATCCGGACCACCGGCGGTCGGGCGGTCGCGGCGACCTCCACCAGATCGAGCCCCGCGGCCTCCGCCTGCGCGAGCGCCGTCTCGAGATCGAGGATCCCAAGTTGGCTGCCGTCGGCCGCGATCACTCGCAGCGGACTGATACGGATCTGTCGGTTGACGCGAACGCGCTTCGTGCTGTCCTGAATGGCCAAGAGACCTTTGGCGAGAGAAAAAAATCGCGGACGCCACTGAGAGATCGGAGTCCGCGATGAACGGCAGCGCGCCCCGTCGAGCGGGCGGCGGCCGACCAGGAACTCCTGCAGCACACCTCGCGCCGAGCGCGAGGGCCGGAGGGTGAGAGCGGAAGTCGCCGCTCTGCTTACTCGGTTGTTTAAGTCAGAGCGGAATTTAGCGCCACGATCCTCGAAGTCAACGCCGGGTGATGCATGGACTCGTCCGTGCCGCCCGAGGCTAGGCCGGGGGGTGCCAGCTGCGACAGGCGGCTTCGCGGTCGACCGGGCCCGCTGACGCCGCCTGATTCAAACGAAGCGACTGCCAGCGAGAGTCGTGTTCCCCCGAGATCGCGCCAACGACCCCGCCGAGCACCGCGCCGCCGAGCGCGTAGGTGGCGAAAGACTCTCCGGTCTGCGGCGGGGCGTGGCTTTGTGTACTGCTCGTGAGGACACCCACGAGCGACACGCCGATCGCCCCGATGAAGGCGCCCCTCATGACGATCGCCTTGCGCGAATTCACGGGCACGTTGAGATCTGCGCTCGCAATGCATTCGCGCGGCACCTCCGCCTGCCGAGCGGTATCGTGGACCAGTTGTTGCAAGACGACGGTGTCGCGACGGGCCCCGATCACCGTGCCGATCAGAGTGACGCCGCCGACTTTCAGCCGTACCGTCTGGCCGGCGCTGATCGTGTCCTCGCTCGGCGCGAGCGGCGCCGCCGCCATCGAGCCGATGTGCCAAGTGCCACCGACGGTGACGCGTGAGGTGGTCGTCGCGCTCGTGTTCAACGAGAAGCCGACGCCGTCCGGATTCTGCGCTCGCGTGTAGGTGCCCTCGCTCTGCACATACGCGGCGTCGAGCGCGAATTGGCGCGCGATGAAGACCTCGATCCCGCCGCCGTACGTGAACGCTCCGCCCCATTCGTTGAACACACCGTTCCCGAAGCCCCCGCCGTTCAATGGGCCGTTCAGTAGGCGCGAGCTGTAGCCCAACAAGAGGTACGGCGTCACCGAGCCCTCTCAAAGCGGAAGCTGGAACCGCGCGGTGGCATCGGTCTGGTTCAACGTCTGCGTCCCGATCGCCGAACCGCTGGAGCTCGAGACCGTCTGCCCGCCGGCGACGTCGGCGGTCATGGAGATCGCGATCCACCGGGAGAAGGCGTAGCCAAGCGTCAGGCCGCCGCCGCCGCTCCCGGACGTGGAGAGCGTGAAACCGGCGTCCTGGATCTCCGAGCCCGATGCGTGCGTGTAGTGCGCGTTCACCGACGGACCGAGCGCACGACCCGGATCCGGCGCCGCGGCGGCGGCGATGGGTACGACGGCAAGGTAGACAACGATTCTCATGGGGGGCACCTGGTCAATGAACAGAGGAACGCCGCGTGACCCGCTGCCGCTCACCTGCGTGTGACATCAACGCGCGCCTTTCGGGGCTCCACTCGCGAGGAAGTCCACCGCCAAACTCGCCATCGTGCGCACTCCCACCGGCAGCGCGCGCTCGTCGGCGAAGAAGTACGGCGAGTGGTTCGGCGCCGCGGTCATCGGGTCCTGCCCGGCCGGCACGACCCCGAGGAAGACGAACATTCCCGGGATCTTGTCCGCGTACGCCGAGAAGTCCTCCGATGGGGTCACGGGAGTGATGTCCACGTCTAGTGCGGTGCCTACGACGCGCCGCATGGACGGCGTCATCTGCGCCACCAGCTTCACGTCGTTCACCGTGGCGTCGTAGCCGGCGGTCACTTGAGCGTCTGCCGTCGCCCCCGCGCTCTGGGCGATCAGCTGCGCGGTGCGCTTCACGCGATCCGCGATGTCCTTTTCCATCCCCGGCACGAAGGTGCGCACCGTGCCGATCATCACGACGCTATCGGGGATGATGTTGCCGCGATTGCCGCCGTTGATCGCGCCCACCGTGATCACCGCCGCGCCCTTGCGCAGGTCGAGCTGGCGGCTCCCGATCGTCTGGAGGCCGAGCACGATCTGCGCCGCGACCACGATCGGGTCCACCCCGCGCCAGGGCTGGGCACCGTGCGTCTGCTTGCCGTGTACCACGATGCGGAGCCCCGCGGCACTCGCCATGAGCACGCCCGGGCGTGTGTCGATGTGACCGAGCAAACCGGGCCACACGTGCAGACCGAAGATCGCCTCGGGCGCCGGGTTCGTGAGCGCGCCCTCCTTGATCATCAGCGACGCGCCGCCTTCCTCCCCCGTCGGCGGCCCCTCCTCCGCGGGCTGGAAGATGAAGACCACCGTGCCCGGCAGCTCGGCCCTCATCCCCGCGAGCACCGTCGCGACGCCAAGCAGGATCGCGACGTGATTGTCGTGGCCGCAGGCGTGCATCACGCCGACTTCAGCGCCGTTGTACTGCGTCTTCACGGTGGACTTGAACGGGACGTCCACCATTTCCGTCACCGGCAAGGCGTCCATATCGGCGCGCAGCGCGACCACCGGTCCCGGCTTGGCGCCTTTCAAGACGCCGACGACGCCGGTGTACGCCACGCCCGTGCGCACCGCGAGACCGAGCGCCTTGAGCTGGGCGGCGACGAGAGCCGCCGTGCGCGTCTCGCGGTTCCCGAGCTCCGGATGCTCGTGGATATCGCGACGCCACGCGACCACCTGCGGCGTGACCGCCGCCGCGCCCTTGTCGATGTCGGCGTGCAGCTTCACGGTATCGGGGCGCTGCGCGCGCGCGCCGGCCGCCGACAGGGCGAGGAGTGTGAGCGCGATCGCGGCGCGCGTGCAAACCGTCATGGAACCTCCGGAGCGAGCGTATACGTCTTGCCGTCGTGCGCCACGCGGCCGGTCGACACCGTGGCGTCGTGCTCGAAGATCAGCTGCCAGCCCTCCTCCAGCGCGCGCTTCAGGAGGCGGCGCTTCGATTCGAGCGTGACCAGCGGCTCCACATCGTATCCCATGATCCACGGCAGTGGGAGATGCGCCGCCGTCGGCACGAGATCGCCCAGATAGAACGCCTGCTCCCCGCGCGAGGTGAGCAGGATCCCCTCGTGGTATGGCACGTGGCCCGGCGTGGGGATCACCCGCACACCGGGGACGATCTCCGCTTCTCCCTCTACGAGGTCGAAGCGCCCCGCCTCGCGCACCGGCGCGAAGTTGGGCGGGAAATAGCTCGCGGCGGTGCGCTCATTCGTGTGCGTCGCGAACTCGTACTCCCCCCGCTGCACCACGTAGCGCGCGTTCGGAAAGGTGAGGCGCACGGCGCCGCCCGCGTCGCGGTACGTGTTCCCGCCCGCATGGTCGAAGTGCAGGTGCGTGTTGATCACGCGCGTGATCTGCTCGGGCTGGAAGCCGGCGGCGGCCAGCCCGTCCTCGAGCATCGTGCGCCCGTCCGCGCCGCGGTTCTCGATCCCGTAGATCTCCAGGAACTTGTCGCTCTCCTTGTTCCCCGCGCCGCTGTC
>JAYUMO010000336.1:0-15029 GCA_043762555.1 Gemmatimonadaceae bacterium
TGAAGAACGCACCCGACGGTCGCGCGCTCGCGCAGCTGCGGGTCGGCGCCCCGGTGCTGATCCGCGCCGCCAAGAACGGATGGTCGGAAGTGATGGTCGACGGCTGGCTGCACGTGAGCGTGCTCGGCCCCAAGCGCGATAGCTTCGCGCTCAGCGTGAAGTCGCCGAACGGCGCGCTCATGCGCGCGTCCGGCGATCGCACCGCGCCAGTGGTCGCGCAGCTGGACGACGGGATGGGGCTGCAGATGGTGTCGCGCGCCGAGCAGTGGACGCAGGTGCGGCGCGTAGGCTGGGTGAATTCGAAGTTCGTGAAGCTCGGCGCACCGCCGCCCCACCCGCCGGTGGCGGCGACCAAGCCCGCACCGTCGGCCGCGGTCGGCGCGCCGGCGGCGGCCGCTCCGCCTCCGCCGCCCGAGGTCCCCCCGGAGTCGCTCCCCGGCGACGTCGCGGTGCTGCGCCGCACGGGGATACTCACCGCGCCGGCCGGCCGCACGATGGGCACGCTCGATTCCACCACGCGCCTCACCACCGGGCCGAGCGAGCGCGGCTGGGTGCGGGTGACGCTCGAGGGGTGGGTGCGCCAGGCCGACCTGATCCCGCTCGACAGCGCGGCCACCAGCGCGATCTCCGCCGCGGATCTGCGCAGCGATCCGGAGCGCTATCGCGGCCGGACGGTGCGGTGGGTGGTGCAGGTGATCGCCTTTCAGACCGCCGACCCGTTGCGGAAGGGGCTCGGCCCCGAGGAGCCCTACCTGCTCGCGCGCGGCCCGGGGAGCGAGAGCTCCCTGCTCTACCTCGCGATCCCCCCGTCGCTGCTCGAAATGGCGAAGACGTTGAAGCCGCTCTCGACGGTGGTGATCCTCGCCCGCGTCCGCGAGGGCAAGAGCGAGCCCTCGGGCGTTCCGATCCTCGATCTGCAGCGCGTCATCCAGCGCTGATCGCGAGCGCCGCCGCGAGCTCGACATGTTCACCGAGATCCGCTTCCGCGATTTCCGCCAGCAGTATCCGAGGTTCCTCCCGGCGGTGCTGCTCATCCTCGGCGTGTTGATCGCCGTGGACGCCCTGCTCATCGAGCGGCGGCGCAATTACGACGAGCAGATCAACTCCTTTCGCGGCGGCATGACCGACATCCAGCGGCAGCGCGGTACCACCCTGGCGGACACGCGGCAGGAGCAGCAGAAGCTCGTCCTGCAGATCGTGCGCCGCCAGGCGGAGGGGGCGACGGCATTGCACCTCTCCTTCGACGTGGACAGCGGAACGGTGGCGCTGATGCAGGCGGGCGCGGTACTCCGCTCGTTCAAGGTGGCGATGGGCGTCGAGCGGCGGCTGAGTCCACTGCGCACCGGGGAAAGCACCGGGATCCCGCGCGGCGCCGACTCGGTGCGGCAAGTGCTCGGTGCGGCCGACGCGTGGCCGGTGCCGAAATGGGTCTACTCCGACCGCCGGCTGCCCGTGCCCGCCGATTCGATGGTCGTCGGCGCGCTGGGACCGGTGGCGATCATCTTCACGAGCGGTACCGTGATCTACTCGCTCCCCACCGGGGGCCCGCTGCGCGACACGGGCTACGTGCTCCCCGGCGCCGCCCGCGCCGACGAGACCGATCTGCGCGCGATCGCGCCGGACCTGGCTCCTGGAACGCCGGTCTACATCTACTGAATGCGCCGCATCAAGGAAGTCCTTCAGGACGCCCCGCCGGTGATCTGGGCGCTCGCCGTCGCCACCGTCCTCGCCGGGGCGGTGACCTGGGGACTCCTCCTCTCCGCCGTCCAGCACCGGCGGGAGCGCGACGTGCACCGCCTCCGGGTCACCCAGGAACACGGCCTGCTGGACTCGGTCACGCTGCGCGCCGAAGCGGTGCGCGACTCCCTCGAGAACGCGTACGCATCCAGCCCCGAGGCCCCGCCCCCCGTGCCGTACATCGTGGTCAGCATTGAGGACCGTCGGCTCTGGCTCAAGCAGGCGGACACCGTCCTCTACACCACACGGGTGGCGGTCGGGAGCGGAAAGTCGCTCGTCCAGACCGAGGGCGGGCGCAAGGAATACAAGTTCGACACGCCGCGCGGGCGGCTCACGGTGCAGTACAAGGAGACCGATCCCTACTGGGCGCCGCCCGACTGGCACTTCGTGGAGATGGCCGAAAAGAAGAAGGGATTCGGCGTGGTGATGCTGAAGCGGGGGCAGCAGGTGCCGGTGGGGGACGGCTCCTGGTACGAGGTGCAGGGGGACGAGGTCGTGCGCGTCTACCCCGACGGCCACGTGCAACTCCTGGAGGCGTCCGAGGGACATGAGCTGCTGGCCGGGAAGAGCATTGTGGTGCCCCCCTTCGGAACGAACCAGCGCAAGTACAAGTGGGTGGTGGGTGGCCACCGACTGAATCTTGGCGAGGGCTACGGGCTGCACGGGACGGACGAGCCGAAGTCGATTGGCCACGCGGCCAGTCACGGCTGCGTCCGGCTGCGGAACGAAGATATCGCCTATCTGTACAGTATCGTGCCAGTTGGGACAGCGGTTTACATATACTGACTGAGCGGCCAGTACGGTTTTCGGCGCCGTGAGGGGTTGCCCTATCCTTCTCCCGGCGTCCTGTTTATGTTGGCAGGTCCGCTCCCCCGCCCAGTCGCGGGGCTCCTTGTAAAGGGCAAGCCGGCGCTCTGGCCGGCGCGCAAAGCCAAGAGGCAGCGGTCACACGGCACGCCGCCAGTCTGGTTGCCAAGGAAGGTGTTTCGTATGGACCATTCACCGATCGGCCGGGGTCGAGTTGGTTTTGGCCGAGTGATCGCGACGGTCGCGGTGGCGATCGTCGCCGCCGTGGTGTCGGGCGCCAATTTCAGTGTCGGGCTCCGCACGTCCACGGGGGGCACCCTGGCCTCGGCGGCGCCCTTGGGCGATCCGGTGGTGACCGGCGGCGTGAGCGAGCTCCTCGATTCCCTCGCCGGGATCAGCCACAAGTTGCGCGCCCGCTTCGTCGCGCCCATCCCGCGGCAAGGCGTCTTCCCGGCACTTCAGCGCCTCTTCGGCGACAGCGCCTCCGCGCGCCCTGGTGCCTACGCGGTGCGCGACAGCGCCTTCCAAGAGTCCTTCACCTTCTTTACGCTCCTCCCCTTCTCCGTGAAGCAGAAGGGGCGCATCGGCGCCTATCGCGTGGGGACGTGGCCGTACGAACGCCGCGGGCCGCGCAGCGAGGAGTACGCGAATCCCGACGGCTTCGTCGAGGTCACGCGCGAGAACGAAGCGACCTTTGTCTCCGAGCACTTCCAGCTGCGTGATTTCCTGACGCACGACCAGCAGGACATCTGGCCGAAGTATCTCGTGCTCAGCGAGCGGCTCGTCGACAAGCTCGAGCTGATCATCGACGACCTGAACGCGCACGGCGTCCGCGCGGTGCGCGTGGTCGTGATGTCCGGCTTCCGGACGCCGGAATACAACCGGCAGGGCGTCGGCGAGGGCGGGCGCGCGCGCGACAGCCGGCACCAGTACGGCGATGCCGCCGACATCTTCGTGGACAACAACGGCAACGGGCGGATGAGCGACCTGAACCACGACCACCGGATCGACTGGCGCGATGCGCAGATCATCCGCGACGCGATCGATCGGGTGGAGACGGCGCATCCGGAGCTCGTGGGCGGCACGGGGATCTATCGCGGCAACCGGCGCCACGGCCCATTCGTGCACGTGGACGCCCGGGGCACGCGGGCCCGCTGGGGGCGCGCGTAGAGCGCGGCCGGCGCCGCGTGGGACCCGCCTCGACCCGTTGGTGACGCCATGAACCCGACCCTTCGCGACCGCATCCTCCGCAAGCTCGACCAACTGCCGGATGAGCGCGGCTACCAGCTGCTCGATTACGTCGAGTTCCTCGAGTCGAAATTCGCCGGGAAGACGGCGGTGTCGCCGAACGTCTTCGAGCGGTTCGCCGAGGGGGTGGAGGACACGCTGCGCGCCGGCAAGGTGTCGGCGTCGACGATCGCGGAGACGATGGGGCTGCTGAACAAGGCGATGAACGTGCTGTCGGGGGTCGCGGCGGCGGGGCGCTCCGTGGCCAGCGACGCCTTCGACGCCGCCGCGCGCGCGACGGGGGAGCGGCGCATCCCGTCGGGGCCGGCCGCGCCGACCGCGGCGGCTCCGGCACCCGCGACGCCCGCCGCGCCTGCGCCACCTTCAGGCGCCGAGCCGACCAAGCCGTGAGCGCCGGTCCGGAGCGCCGTCCGCGCACCGGTGCGCGGCGCACGCTCCTCGGCGCCATCGCGTCGATCCCGCGCTATCTGCGACTGCTCGGCGGCCTGATCATGGACGCGCGGGTGGCCGCCACGGACAAGCTCCTGCTCGCCGGCGCGGTGGCGTACGCGGTGATGCCGATCGATCTCGTTCCCGACTTCCTCCCGGTGATCGGGCAGGCGGATGACATCCTCCTGTTGATGTTCGCCGTGCGCCGGCTCGTGTCGAACGCCGGCCTCGACATCGTGCTCGAGCATTGGCGGGGCGCGCCGGAAGAGTTGAGCGACGAGCATCTGCGCCTCGCGGTGGCCGCGGCCGCCTTCTTCCTGCCGCGGCGGATCCGGCGCCAGCTGGAGCGGCGCCGGCCGTCCCGGTTCTGGTTTTGGTTTTGGCGGCGGGCGGCGGGCGGCGGCGGGGGAGCGCCCGTAAACGGTCTGGACTTCATTCGGAGGGGGGTCTAGCTTTCGCCATGGCAACCACGACTCGCTCCACGAATCGGCCCACTCCCTCCGCCCCCACGGAGAGTGGGCCGTCGCGCATCGCGGCGGACCATTCGCCGCCCGCGCGCGTCCGGGCCGACAGTGCCCTCACGTTCGACGACGTCCTGCTCCTCCCGCGCCACTCGACCACGCATCCGAAGGACGTGGTCACGGCCTCGCGTTTCACCACCGGCATCTCGCTCAACGTCCCCCTCGTCGCGGCGGCGATGGACACGGTGACCGAGAGCGAGATGGCGATCGCGATCGCCCGCGCCGGCGGGATCGGGGTGATCCACAAGAACATGTCGATCGACCGCCAGGCCTCGGAAGTGGACCGCGTGAAGCGCTCCGAGAGCGGGATGATCCTCGACCCGATCACGCTCAAGCCCGAGGCGACGCTGCGCGAGGCGAACGCCCTCATGATGAAGTTCAAGATCTCGGGGGTGCCGATCGTCGACCGCGACGGGCATCTCGTGGGGATCATCACGAATCGCGACCTGCAGTTCGAACGGAACTTCGACCAGCCGCTGCGCGACGTGATGACCAAGGAGCGGCTCGTCACCGCGCCGGTGGGCACGACGCTCGAGGAAGCGGAGAAGATCCTCGGCAAGCACCGGGTGGAGAAGCTGCCGGTGGTGGATGCGAAGGGAGTGCTCAAGGGGCTGATCACCGTCAAGGACATCCACAAGCGCCGGCAGTATCCGACGTCGAACAAGGACCAGCACGGACGGCTGCGGGTGGCGGCGGCGGTGGGAGCGGGCGCCGACTACCGCGAGCGGGCGCGCGCGCTGGTGGACGCCGGCGTGGATGCGCTGGTGGTGGACACCGCGCACGCGCATTCGGAGGCGGTGCTGCGCGCGACCGCGGAGCTTCGTTCCCTGTTGCCCGACGTCCAGCTGATCGCGGGGAACGTGGCGACGCGCGAGGGGGCGCGCTCGCTGGTGGAGCGCGGCGTGAACGCGGTGAAGGTGGGCGTGGGCCCCGGTTCCATCTGCACGACGCGCGTGGTGACCGGCGTCGGCGTGCCGCAGCTCACCGCGATCTTCGAGGCCGTGGAGGGCGCCGGCGACGTGCCGGTGATCGCCGACGGCGGCGTGAAGTACTCGGGCGACATCGTGAAGGCGCTCGCCGCCGGCGCGAGTAGCGTGATGATGGGCTCGATGCTCGCCGGCACCGAGGAGAGCCCCGGCGAATCATTCCTGCTCGAGGGGCGCCGCTTCAAGATGATCCGCGGCATGGGCTCGCTGTCCGCGATGCAGGACGGGAGCGCCGACCGGTACTTCCAGGAAGGGGAGATGTCGGCGCGGAAGCTCGTGCCCGAGGGGATCGAGGCGCGCGTTCCCTACAAGGGTCCCGTGGGCGACGTCATCTACCAGATGGTGGGCGGGCTGCGCAGTGGGATGGGCTACGTCGGCTGCCGGACGATCGACGAGTTGCGCACCGAGACGCAATTCACGCGGATCACCGGGGCGGGGCTGCGGGAGTCGCACCCGCATGACGTAACGATCACCAAGGAAGCGCCGAATTATTCGCTGTAACAGCGAGTCCAGAGTCCGGTGGACTTGCCGCTCACCTTGACATTTGGTGCAGCCTCCTAGAATGTAGGCGCGCTGTTGTATACGCCGAGGCAGGAACTGCGCCCGGCGATCTGCTGGGCCATCGGTTCGCATTTCCCGGAGAATCCCGCATGAGTCTGTCCTCCACGAAGAGCATCGCGTCGCTGCAAGCTGAAGCGGCGGCCGAAGGGACGCTGACGCTCAAGCGCGTGCTCAGCGCGACGAATCTGACACTGCTGGGCATCGGCGCGATCATCGGGGCGGGGATCTTCGTGCTCACCGGGCAGGCGGCGGCGCAATACGCTGGCCCGGCGATCCCGCTCTCCTTCATCGTCGCGGGATTGGGTTGCCTCTTCGCGGGGCTCTGCTACGCGGAGTTCTCGTCGATGATCCCCATCGCGGGGAGCGCGTACACGTACGCCTACGCCACCTTGGGTGAGTTCGTCGCCTGGATCATCGGCTGGGACCTCATGCTCGAATACCTCTTTGGCGCGGCGACAGTCTCCGTGGGCTGGTCGGGATATTTCGGGGCGCTGCTCAAACAATTCGGGATCGACCTTCCCCCGGGATGGACCCAAGCGCCCTTCGGACTCGAGGGGACGCACCATCTCGTGCACGTACCGGGCGGGATCATCAACCTGCCCGCCGTGATCCTGATCGCCGTGCTCACGACGCTACTGGTGATCGGCATCAAGGAATCCGCGAACTTCAACAACGTGGTCGTGTTCCTGAAGGTGCTCATCGTCTTCCTCGTGATCGGCTTCGGATCCATGTATGTGAAGTCCGAGAACTGGCACCCGTTCATCCCGCCGAACACCGGCGAGTTCGGACATTTCGGGATCACCGGGATCATTCGTGCCGCGGCGGTGGTCTTCTTCGCCTACATCGGATTCGACGCGGTGTCGACCGCGGCGCAGGAGGCCAAGAATCCTCAACGGGACGTGCCGATCGGCATCCTGCTCTCGTTGGGGATCTGCACCGTGCTCTACATCGCAATGTCGCTGGTGATGACCGGTCTCGCGCCGTACACGACGCTGAACGTCCCTCACCCGGTGTCGGTCGCCATCGAAGCGGTGGGCCCGGCGCTCGCGTGGCTCAGCTGGATAGTGAATCTCGGCGCCGTGTTGGGGCTGGCATCGGTGGTTCTCGTGATGCTCATGGCGCAGCCGCGCATCTTCTACTCCATGTCGAAGGACGGCTTGCTCCCGCTGGCATTCAGCAAGGTTCATCCCAGGTTCCGCACACCGTACATCCCGCAGATCCTCACCGGCCTCGTCGCCGCCGTCGTAGCGGGTCTGCTCCCGGTCGGTCTGCTGGGCGAGCTCGTCTCGATCGGAACGCTGCTCGCGTTCGTGATCGTCTGCATTGGCGTCATCGTGCTGCGCCGGAAGAGCCCCGACATGGCGCGTCCGTTCAAGACGCCCTGGGTGCCGCTCGTCCCGATCCTCGGCGTCATCAACTGCTTCGGGATGATGGTCTTCCTGCCGAAGGACACGTGGTACCGCCTCGCCATCTGGATGGCGATCGGCCTCCTCGTCTACTTCTTCTACAGCCGCTCCCGCTCCAAACTGGGGAACGCCACGTCCGGCGGTTGAGCGCCCGGCGGGTTATCTTTGCAGCGGCGTCCGCGGGATCTCGCGGGCGCCGCTTCGCTATCTCCCCCTCGTGATGCCCACTCCGCTGCCCGATCCGCTCGCCATCCCGCCGGCCCGCCGCGCGGCGCTCGAACGAATCGCCGCCGAATTCGCGTCGGCGCGCACGGTGGCGCTCAGCACGCACATCAACGCGGACGGCGACGGCTGCGGCTCGGAAGCGGCGCTCGCGCTGCTGCTCGCGCAGCGCGGCATCTCCGTGCGCATCGTCAACCCCACGCCCTGGCCCGCGCTCCTCACCTTCCTGCTCGACGGCGTGAGCGACCAGAGCGATCTCGGCGCGAAGGCGCTCGCCGGCGCCGACCCGCTCGTCGTGGTGGACATCAGCGACGTGCGACGGCTCGGCGCGCTCACCGAGGCGGTGCGCGCCTTCCCCGGCCGGAAGCTCGTGATCGATCATCACGTGGCCGCCGCCGAGCCGCCGGGGAGCGTGATCGTCGCCGACACGTCGGCGTGCGCCACGGGGGAGATCGTCTTCGATCTGGCGCGCGTGATGCAGCTCGAGATCACCGCGCCGATCGCGCGGGCGCTCTATGTGGCGATGCTCACCGACACCGGCGGATTCCGCTACAGCAATACGACGCCTCGCTGCCACGCGGTGGCGGCGCAGCTGCTGGCGGCGGGCGTGGATCCCGAGGAGATGTACCTGCGCATCTACGCGCAGGTGAGCGTCGGCCGCCTGCACCTGCTGCGCGACGCGCTCGACTCCCTCGAAGTGGACCCGGTGGCCGGGCTCTCATGGATCGCGTTGCCGGCGGGCGTGCTCGAGCGCTACGATGTGCGCGCCGAGGACCTCGACGGGCTCGCCGAGCATCCGCGCAGCGTGGCGGGCACGCGCATGGCGCTCTTCTTCCGCGATCTGGGCCATGGCCAAGTGAAGGTGAGCTTCCGGAGCACCGGCGGGGTGGACGTGAACCGTTTCGCGCACGAGTTCGGCGGCGGCGGGCACGCACGGGCGGCCGGCGCGATGATCGCCGGGAAGCTGAACGAGGTGCGCGATAAAGTGCTCGCGGCGGCACGTGGCTATCTGCTCGGGGGCGGCGGCGGTTTGTAGGGGTAGGGAAGGCGCCTCTCCACCGCTAGCTTGGGAGCGATGGGGATCCTCAAACGGGACCGGGCCGGCGACGACGTGGAGCGCCGCATTCGCGAGGCGATCGCGGCGATGCGTCCGCTGCTGCGCATCGAGACGATGGACGTCGACCTCGTGCGCTTCGACGCCGCGTCGGGCGTCGCGCTGCTCCG
Organism: Gemmatimonadaceae bacterium; assembly: GCA_043762555.1. GTDB lineage: Bacteria > Gemmatimonadota > Gemmatimonadetes > Gemmatimonadales > Gemmatimonadaceae > DATKOH01. The sequence goes on from JAYUMO010000336.1 coordinate 9,142, forward strand.
CGTCGCCGGGGACTGTCCCGACTGCGACATGAGCGCGGCGGTGCTGCTCACCGGGATCGAGGCGCACCTGCGGCGGCGAGTCCCGGAGATCATCGCGGTACGCACCACGAGTCCAACGGAGACGGAGCGCGAAATTCGTGGCTGAACCGATGCAGGCGCGGATCGCCGCGGCCCTGGAAGCGATCGTGAACCCGCGCACCGGTGAGAGCCTCGTCGCGTCGGGGATGGTGCGCGATGTGGGGGTGACGGTCGAGGGTCGCGTCCGCTTCACGATCCTACTCGATGCGCGCGATCCGGCGTCGCTGGTGCGCGACGCGCGCCAGGCGGTGGAGCGCGTGGAGGGGGTGAAGGATGTGCGCGTGGATGTGAAGGACCCCTCCGCGGCCGCGGAGAAGGCGCCGGCGCCGCCGCCCCGTCCGTCGCCGGCGGCGCCGGCGGTGCCGGGTGCCGGCCGCGTGCTGCCGGTGATCGGCCAGGAACCGCAGTCGCGCGGGATGAAGCCCGCGCCGACGCCGGTGTCCTATCCGCACCTCGGCCGCGTGATCGCCATCTCCAGCGGCAAGGGGGGCGTCGGGAAATCGACGGTCGCCGTCAACGTCGCGATCGCGCTCGCCAAGCGCGGCGCGCGCGTGGGGCTGCTCGATGGCGACATCTACGGACCGAACGTCCCGCGGATGATGGGGCTCGATGAGGCCCCCCGCGTCGTGAACGAGCGCATCATCCCGCTCGAAGCGCACGGCGTGAAGGTCATCAGCATCGGCTTCCTCATCGAGCGCGACCAGCCGGCGATCTGGCGCGGTCCGATCGTGATGAAGATCATCACTCAGTTCCTCGCCGACGTGGAGTGGGGCGAGCTCGACTACCTGCTCGTGGACCTGCCCCCCGGCACGGGCGATGCGCAGCTCTCGCTCGTGCAGGCGACGCACGTGCACGGCGCGGTGATCGTGACGACGCCGCAACCGGTCGCCACCGGCGACGCATTGCGCGGCGCGCGGATGTTCCAGCGGGTGGGCGTCCCGGTGCTCGGCATCGTCGAGAACATGAGCTACTACCTGTGCCCGCACTGCGGGAAGCCGACGCCGCTGTTCGGCGCCGGCGGCGGGACGACGCTCGCCGAGGAGCTCGAGTTGCCCTTGCTTGGCGAGATCCCGCTCGTACCGCTCGTGCGTGAAGGGGGCGATGAGGGCCGCCCGATCGTCGTCGCGGACCCGAATTCGCCGGCGACCAAGGCGATCGGCGCGGTGACGGAGAAGATCGTGCAGGCGCTGGCGACGCCGGCGCCCGCGCGGGCGTGACCGAGCCGGCGCACACCCGGCCGACGCCCGAGGAGCCCTCGGCCGCACTGCCCTTCGATGCCCGCGATGGGGTGATGGCGGTCGCCGTCACCGACGAGCACGCGGCGCTGCCGGTGCTCGTGAGCGGCCCGCTCGCCCGCACGATCGCGTCGGTCGCGTTCCCCTCGGTGGGCAGCATCTTCCTGCTCACCTTCTTCATCACCGCCGACGCGTATTGGGTGGGCACGCGCATCGGCCCGCAAGGGCTCGCCGCGGTCTCGACGTCGATGTTCTGGATCTGGGCGGTGGTGAGCCTGGCCGAGCTCTGCAGCGTGGGGCTCACGGCCGTCGCCGCGCGGCGGCACGGCGAGCGGCGTCCCGATCTCGCCGCGCGGGTGGTGGGCGACGCTCTTCTGCTAGCGCTCGCGATGTCGCTCGTGGTCGCGGCGGCGGGGCAGCTCTTCCTCGATGGGCTTTTCGCGATCGAGCACACGCCACCCGAGGTCACGGCGCTCGGCAAGCAGTATCTCGGGATGTACCTCTACGGCGCGCCGCTCGTGTTCGGCTTCTTCACCGTCGACGCGGCCTTCCGCGCGTCGGGCGACACGCGGACGCCGCTCCTGCTGCTGCTGGTGTCGGTGGTCGCCGCACTCGCGCTCGATCCGGTGCTCATCCTGGGACTCGGCCCCGCGCCGCGGCTCGGCATCGCGGGGGCCGCGGTGTCGATGCTGATCACGCGCCTCGCGACGCTCATCGCCGGCGTGACGCTGCTGGTGCGGCGTGGGATGGTGCGCTTCGGGCGCGTGTCGTTGCAGACGATCGGCCTGATCGTGCGCATCGGGCTGCCGACGGCGGTCACCGGCGTCGCGTTCAGCCTCATCTACGTGCTGCTCACGCGCACGACCACGCACTTCGGCACGCCGGCGCTGGCGTCGCTCGGCGTGGGCCATCGCGTGGAGAGCTGGGTGTACATGGTGGGCGTCGGCTTCGGCGCGGCGGCGGCGGCGGTGGTGGGGCAGAACCTCGGCGCCCACCGACCCGATCGCGCGCGGCGCGCGGGGTGGATCGCCACCGGCTTCGCCACCGGCGTCGGTGTGGTCGGCGCCGTGCTGGAGTACACGTGCGCCGTGCCCTTCGCCGGCTTCTTCACGCACGACGCCGCCGTGATCGCGGAGGGCGCGCACTACCTGCGCATCGGCGCGGCGTCGACGGTGTTCGCGGCCTCGGAGCTCGTGCTCGAAGGCGCGCTCGGCGGAGCGGGCGACACGTTGCCGCCGATGGTGACGTCCACCTTCCTCACGGCGCTGCGCATTCCGCTCGCGATCTGGGCGGCGGCCCGCTGGGGGACGACCGGCATTTGGTGGGTGCTGTCGATCACCGCGATGGGACGCGGCCTCGCGATGATGGCGCTCTGGCGTTGGGGACGCTGGGAGCGTAGAACAGTCTAGGCGCGCGCGACGCGCCCGACCCTCTCGCGGCGGCCATGGCTCCGATCATCACGCTCACCACCGACTTCGGCACCGCCGACGGCTACGTCGGCGAGCTCAAGGGCGTGCTGCTCACGCGCGCACCGCTCGCGATGCTCGTGGACATCACCCACGAGATCGCGCCGCAGGATGCGGAATCGGCGCGGCTCTCGGTCGCACGCTACTGGCGGCGTTTCCCGGCCGGGACGGTGCACCTCGTGGTCGTGGACCCGGAGGTCGGCACCGCGCGCGCCGCGCTCGCCGTGCACAGCGACGGCTGTTGGCTCGTGGGTCCCGACAACGGCGTGCTGTCGCCCGCGCTGCTCGTGAACGGTGCGCGCACCGTGGCGTTGCGCGTGCCGGAGAACGCGGCCCCCACCTTCCACGGCCGGGATGTGTTCGCCCCCGCGGCGGCGGCGCTCGCGATGGGGGCATCGCTCGAGACGCTCGGCACCGCGTTCCCTCATCCGGTGGTGAAGCGCACGCCGGAGCCGCGGCGGCGGAGCGATGGCGTGGTGGAAGGGATCGTGATCGCCGTGGACCGCTTCGGCAATCTGATCACCAACCTGATCGCGCCGCGCGGCGGAACGGTGGAGATCGCCGGGCACGCGCTGGAGGTGCGCGTGCGCTATTCGGACGTGCCGCCGGGCGCGCTCGCGGCGCTGGTGGGGAGCTCGGGCCTCGTGGAGATCGCCGCGCGGGACGGGCATGCGGCGCGGGTGCTGGGTGCGGTGCGGGGGGCGCCGGTGGTGTTCTACCCCGAGCGCGGCGGCGCTACGGCTCGACCCAGTTGACCTCGAGCCCGCCCAGCGTCGCGCTGCCGGTGATGGTCAGCTTCCGCTTGGCGGTCGCGTAGTTGGCGCTGTAATACGTGCCGTCGCGCAGGGTGTAGCCCTTCGCATCGATCCCGCCCAGCTTCGAGGACGCGGTGATCCTCACGCCGGCGTCGCTGGGCACCTTCAGCTCGAAGCCGCCGAGCGTCGCGGTGAGGTCGAGCGTCATCTCCCCCGTCCAGGCGCCGCGCAGGTCGAGCTCGCCGCCCGCCAGCGCCGCCGTGACCTTCACTCGCTGCGCGCGCGCGTTGCCGAGGTGGCCCACCGTCACGCCGCTCAGCGCGGCGTCGATGTCGAGCTCACGCATCGGGTGGATGTTCGCCGTGGCAAAGTCGATCTCGGCGCCGCCCATCGCGGACTCGAATCGCGCGCGGTCGAGCCAGAGGTCGCCGAGGTCGATCGAGGCGTATCCGATGCCGAGCTCCACGGTGAGATCGAGCGGGATGCCGCGCGCGAGCGCGAGCGTCATCTCGCCCCCCTTTCTGCCCTTCTCGCCGCTCCCGTGGATGTTGTGCGGCCGCAAGGTGAGGCGGTCCGCCGTGGCGCTGTCGGCGCCCACGTACAGGGTGCGCGTCGCCGCGTCGTAGCGCTTCTCGGCGCGGAAGACATCGGCGTCGTACTTCATGTCGAGATCATAAAGGACGGCGGGCTCGGCGGCGCGCACCGTGAGCTTGCCCAGCCCGTAGCGCACCACCACATGCAGCGAGTCTTCCCGGCCCACCGCTCGCTGCGCGGTGAGCGTGCGCCAGCTCTGCGCGGTGGCGGGGGTCGCGGCCACCGCCAGCAGCAGCGCTCCGAGACCCACGTGGCGCGCGATCATCACTCGGTCATCCCTTTGCGCGGCGCCGGCGTGGGGCGGCGCGCGGCGGCCACTCCGGTCACCGGCGTCGGTGTCTGCCATTCGTGCTCGGCGGTGGGTGCGGGCGCGAGCTGCGAGGGTGGTGCGCTCGGCCGCGTACCGGCACGGGTCAGGATCACGGCGCCGAAGCCGGTGGTGACGGCGGCCCACGTGATCAGCGCTCCGGTGATCCGGAGCGCGGTACCGAGGCCGCCGGTCCACCCGAAGCCGGTGCCCGCCACCCAGAGGAGCAGGAAGATGGACAATCCCAGGAGCAGTGGCTGGAGCGCGGCGAACACGGAACGATCGCCATTGCGGCCGCCCGTCATCGTCTGACCGGCGATCGACACGACGGCCAGGAAGCCGAGGGCGAGTGCCCCCGCTACGGCGGCGAAGTAGGCGACGGCCGCGAAGGGGATCACGATCACGCCGATGATAGTGATCGCGAGCGCGGTCGCGCCAAGCGCGAACACCGGGGCGACCCCCAGCTCGCCGAGCACCCCGACGGTGAAGGCGCGCACCGTCTGCTCCCGCACGGTGTCGCTCACCGCGTCCAACGGCGCGCGGGCGACGAGCAGCACGCCGAAGCCGATGCACGCGAGCACCAGATACCATCCCACCGACAGCGAGAACCCATGGCCCATCGCCTGCGCCGGCGACAACGCGCGCCGGCGCGCTGGGCCGACGGTGATCGCGCTGATCGTGCGCGTCTCGCCATCCACCGTGCCGCCGTCGAGACGCACCGTGCCCCCGACGGCGACGGCGTCGCCGCGCACGCGGCCGCCCTTCCCGACGAGGACGTCGCCGCCGATGGCGACGGCGTTGCCATCAACGGTGCCGTGGATCTCGAGCGGGCCGTGCCAGCTCGCGACGTTCCCCACCACGTGCTCCTTGGCGGCGATCGTGCGCGCGCCGCCCGCGACGTCGGCCGGCGAGAGGGACACGCCGTTCGCGTCGAGGCGGAGGGAATCGAGCAGGAGCTGAACGGGGTCGGGTGCTGCTTTCGTCGCGGCCCCCTGCTGCGCCGTCGCGGCGGCGGCCAGCGCGAGGGTACAGCCGACGAGCGTGAGGCCGCGGCGGATTACGCGCATCGGCCGCCTAGCGCGCCCGCGAGCGTGCGGCGACCGCCCGGAACGTGACGGCGGCGAGGAGTCCGGTGACGGCGAGCAGGGCGAAGAGCACCCCCACCCCGATCGCGCCGCTGGCCCGGAACGCTTCCGCCGCGCCATCGCCGAGCAGCGAGGCGACCGCGCCGGAGAGCGCGCCCATGGCGCCGGTGCGCAGCCGGTCCCAGATCATCTCGGCCACGAACATCACGGCGTCGAAGCGGACGAAGGCCCAGGCGAGAGCGACCGTGATGAGAGTACTCGCCGCCGCGAAGCCGACGCCGGCGGCGATCCGCCACCCGCGCGAACGCGGCAGGAGCGCCTTCGCGGAATCCGACAGCGCCACCTGCCACGGGACGAAGAGCTGGACG